>JAPOIA010000174.1 GCA_029979185.1 Alphaproteobacteria bacterium
GAGCGTATCGGAAGCATTTGCGGTTCAGGGGCCGTATCATCCGGAACTGAAGATCGCAATGGACATGGGCATCATCATGAAGGTGCCGTCGGGCGCTGTATGCGTGCTGTCGCTGTCCTTCAACGACGATGGCCCGATCGGCTCGCCCTATCGCTATATGTGCGACAACGGCACCTGGGTATCCTTCTATGACGACCTGACGGACGGCCACGGCAAGAAGATCGACCTGACCGGCGTCGCGCCGTCGATGAACGGCTTCGAGAACCAGGACCGCGAGTTCATCGCCGCCGTCACAGAAGGCCGTGAGCCGAATTCCTCAGTGCAGAACGTGCTGCCGACCATGCTGATGCTCGGCAAGCTGGAGGACCAGCTGATCGCCGCCAACGGCCATCCGAAGTAGGCGGTTCCACCCGGCCAGGCTTTCAAGGGGCGCCTTCAGCGGCGCCCCTTTTCCATTTGGGCAATCGTGATGATTTCGAATGCCGCATGACAGGCGCATCGACGCGGGTCCTGTGCAGGACTACAATGTGTTTCTCGCCAGCATTTTCCGGACACTTCATGGCCGCCGATACCGCCACCTCCTCCGCCTCCCTGGCCACTATTGCCGGCAAGGTAATGTTGGTCCTCGTGCCCCTCGCAATCGGGCTCGGCTTTGGCTACCTGCATCTGGAGACCCGGCAGAAGCTGAAGGACCAGGAAGCAGTTGCGCAACTTGGAGTGGAAGTGAATGCGCTGGTTCAGGAGATCGGCGTTGTCACCCTGAAGCCGCCATCTTCCCCCACGGACAAGGTTGCGAAGGGCGGCCGGCAGGTCTGTCAGGCGAGCTTCCGCTATTCGCCGCCGAACGGTACGGCCATAATCACCAAGCGGCTGTTGTCCGCGCCGATGAGCATATGCGAGCGCCACAAGGCGGGCGACCGGGTGAAGGCCTGGGTACTGCCGGGCGACAACCGGGTGTTCCTGCTCGAAGGCGATCGGATCAATCCGCTGTGGTCATGGGCCAGCCTGCTGCTGTTCATGGCGTTTTGCGGCTTTGCAATTGTCATGTTCCGGGGTGTGCTGGGATTGTCGCGGCGGACGCGCAGATGAGCAAACGCCCCGGAAGGGATTTCCAGGGCGTTGATGCAGTCTAAGCGATAATGGTTTTTTCAGCCGAAATATTTCTTGCTCGCAATCTTCGTTCCATCGACCAGCGCCTGCAGCTTCGCCCAGGCGATCTGCGGATGCGAACGGCCGCCGAAACCGCAGTCGGCGCTGGCGATGACATTCTCCTTGCCGACCTGATCGGCATAGCGCCCGATACGCTGGGCGACGAGTTCGGGATGCTCGATGGTCTCTGTCGCATGGCCGATGACGCCCGGAACCAGTATCTTGCCTTCCGGCAGCTTCACGTTCTCCCAGACCTGCCACTCATGCTCGTGACGGACGTTGGCGCCCTCGATCAGAAAGGCCTGCGCCTTCACGCCCAGCATCAGGTCGACAATGTGCTTCAGATCGAGGTCGTAGGCGTGTGGGCCATGCCACGACCCCCAGCAGAGGTGATAGCGGACCTGCTCTTCCGGAATGCCCTTGAGGGCATGGTTCAACGCTTCCATGCGCAGGGCGCAACGCTTGCGGAACGCTTCCATCCCCATGTCCATGCCGATGCGATCCCAGAGCGCTGGAAGCCAGGCATCGTCCACCTGCAGGATGAGACCGGAGTCGGCGATGGTGCGGTATTCCACTGCCAGCGCATCGGCGAGCGCGAAGAGGAACTCCTCCTCGCTCTTGTAATATTCGTTGCGGCGATAGGGCTCGATGCTGGCGGGTGCGGTAGATGTCAGGAAGACATTATCGGTTCCGGCCGCCTGTTTCGTAATCTCGATCTCGCGCGCCAGTTCGTCGCCGCCGCTGTATGTGACCGGTTCGACGCAAACCCAGATCTTGCGCCTGGCGTGCTGGATCTGATCGCCGGGATTGTAGAACAGAATGCCCTTCTCGGTGGCATACTGGTAATAGGCGGCGAAATCCTCGCGATCCTTGCCGCGCGCCAGCAGCGGCTTTTCGCCCTCCGGCCAGTCGCGCGCCTCGAAGCCACTGAAACGGCTTTCCACGAAGGACAACCAGTCGCCGCCCTTGGTGTATTCGCCCTCATTGATCACATCAAGCCCGATGTCGCGCTGCTTCTTCACCACCTGCCCGACAGCATCGCGCAGTGTGGCATCATAGTTTGCAGCGCTTTCGTCCAACGGCACGAGGTTTGGCAGGGAGCCGACATGGGAGGTGAGAAACTGCTTGTCGCTGCGCTGCATGGAAATCTCCGAAATGACTGGCTGTTGAATGGGCGGTGTTAACGGATCAGGGCTTGCGGACTGACGATACGCAATCCCGGTTCAGACGATAGAACTTTTCATCCACGTGCGACAGGTCCGCACCGGCCTTTCCCTTTTCCTGCGCGCTTTTGACCAACGCTTCCAGTTTGCGCGCGAGGTCGGTGTAGCGCTCGCGCCGGCTTTCTTCGTTGAAATTGGCAAGATAAGTCGCAACAGCGGCGAAGCGTGCGACGGTGCGGTTGGCTTCGAAAACGAAATCCTCGATCCGTTCCTTGTCGCCGGCGTCGCGGGCCGCAGCAACGCGATTTATGCGCAGCCGCGCTTCCATGAAGAAGTGAACGGCCTCGTGGCAGGCGCGCATGGTCTCTCGATACATCACGTCCTGCGAGAAGACATTGACGGCGCGGGTGTTCAGATAACCCTGGTACATAGCCGTGCACAGCGACAGCGCCGCGACGAACAGGGAGATCGTGGTCGCATTCAGCAGCGACCTTCGGGATACAGTGTCTTCACTCAATTCGTTGTGTCCTGGGACTCGTTTAACGGCTGCCAGATTTTCTGTGGCGCTCCCTTGTAGCGCAGATAGGCAAGCAGGACAGCATCGGCCTGCGGACCCTTTGCGTATCCCAACAGCCGTGCGTTTTCCCGTTCAGAGGCACGCAACATGATGGACGGATCGTAGAAGCTCTTGCCGTCTGTGGTTGTGATCACTTCACCGCGGATATTCCACAATACCGACAGCCCATAGCCTAGGACGGAGGGTACCGCCGCCGGACCGATCCACACGCTGACGCGGCCCGGACTCGTCGGTATACCGAACAGGGGAATTGTGACAGGCGCAGGCATTCCAGCCAGTTTCGCATTGGCTTGCAGCATTGCGACGTGCACGGATGCCGGCGAACCATCGCGCACGATCCGATAGTCGAGACGCTTTTCCAATACAGCGGCCCGCAGTGTGAGTACGAGGAACTTGTCCCCAAATGCCAGATTTCGAACATCCCGTTCGGGAGCTGCAAGCGCCGACTTCCTGGCCCGGTCAACACGGGACAACATGTCGGGCGCAAGCAGGTTCGACAGCTTCCGCGCATCCTGTGAGACACGTGCAGCTTCAAACTCGGACACCAGGGCAAGCGCCTTGCGAACCGGCGGTATGAACTGGATCGCGACGACCGTGGCTGCCGCCAGCACAAGCGCAAAGGCCAGATACTGGAAGGCCTTCCTCATCGGCCCCCGCCCCCACTGCTACGACAGGCACACCGCGCGACCGGTCGATCACACCAGCATGCTGACAGGATTCTCGATCATCTGCTGGAAGGCCGCCAGCAGTTCCGCCCCAAGCGCGCCATCGACCGCACGGTGGTCGGTTGAGAGCGTCACGCTCATCAGGTTGGCGACTTCCATCTTGCCGTTGCGGACGACCACGCGCTCCTCGCCTGCCCCGACGGCGAGGATCGTCGCATGCGGCGGGTTGATGACGGCGGAGAAGTTCTTGATCCCGAACATGCCCAGATTGGACACGGCGGACGAGCCGCCCTGGTATTCCTCCGGCTTCAGCTTGCGGGCGCGGGCGCGCGAAGCATAGTCCTTCATCTCATTGGAGATGGCGGCGAGTCCCTTGGTCTCGGCCTTGCGAACGATTGGCGTGATCAGGCCGCCGGGTATGGAAACCGCAACGCCGATGTCGGAATGCTTGTGTTTCAGCATCGCCGCTTCCGTCCAGGAGACATTGGCGTCCGGCACCTTCTGCAGCGCCATGGCGAGCGCCTTGATGATGAAATCGTTGACCGAAACCTTGTAGGCAGGCTTGCCGTCCTTGTCCTTAGGCGCCGCAGCGTTGATCTGTGCGCGGGCGGCCAGCAGCGGGCCGATATCGCAATCCAGCGACAGGTAGAAATGCGGAATGGTCTGCTTGGCTTCGACCAGCCGTCGGGCGATGGTCTTGCGCATGCCGTCGTGCGGGATTTCCTCGTAAGAACCCGGTTCGAACAGCTTCTTTACGGTCTCGTCGGCCATGCCGGTTGCCATTGGCGCAGCCCCGGCAGCCGGTGCGGCGGTAGCGCCACCAGATTTTTTCGCTTTCTCGATATCCCGCTCGACAACACGGCCATGCGGTCCGGTACCCTGAACACGGGACAAATCGATATTTGCTTCCTTGGCCAGACGGCGCGCCAGCGGCGACGAAAAAACGCGCTTGCCGTCTGATTTCGGCGCGGGCGCAGCGCTGGCGGATGCAGGTGACGCTGGGCTGGAAGACGGCGGCGGAGGGGCTTTTTCCTCGCCCTTGCCGTCTTCCTTCGCCGGAGCCGGGGCGGCCTTGGCGGGAGCATCCGCAGCGCCAGCGCCGGATGCGGCGACTTCTTTCGGGTCCTCGCCTTCAGCCGCAATCAGGCCGATCAGCGCATTCACAGCGACGTCTTCAGAGCCAGCCGGGACGACGATCTTGGCGAGCGTACCCTCATCGACGGCCTCGACTTCCATGGTCGCCTTGTCGGTCTCGATCTCGGCAATGACATCGCCAGCCTTGATCGTGTCGCCTTCCTGCTTCAGCCACTTGGCCAGATTGCCCTTTTCCATGGTCGGAGAAAGAGCGGGCATGAGAATTTTGGTTGGCATACTCTTAAGTCCTTCGCTGAATATCAGGCCTGCGGCGGATCGTTCGGATTGATCGGTTTGTCATACGGCCAGAGTAGGCCGAGATTGAACGGAGCGGCGTCAAAAGGCGGCAGTTTGACTTCCTGATCGCCTGTCATTGTCGCCTGCAGCAGCCATTGTCCGGCAGCGAGCTGAAACGCCTCCAGCTGTTGCGAAGCCGGATTGACGAGCCATAGATAACACACTCCGGCGGCTGCATAGATATCGCGCTTGGGGCCGCGGTCGTAGAATTCAGTCGACGGAGATATGACCTCGCACAACCAGTCTGGCGGAGTCGTGAGATAGGGCGTGTCGGGAAGTTGCGGCAGGCGTTCGCGCCGCCAGCCAGCAATGTCTGGCACAACAACATCCTCGCCGGAATGCAGTTCTGGCTCTGTCATGAACACCCAGCCACCGGGACCGCCCCGTCCACGCTGATAAGGACCGGCGATTTCCGTGACCCGCGAACTTGCCGTAATTGCATGGCGCGGCGATGGCCTGGGATGGGTAACGAGCGCACCGTGAACGATCTCCGCAACGAGATGCGGATGAACCGCTTCAAGGTCGGCATAGGTCGCTCTTTTGGTCGCTGTTTCAGCCATTCCCCAAACCTGTCCTCAGGGAAGAATGCCATGGCGCGCCGTACTACGTGAACCATGGCGTCCATCGGGACTCTACCAAGCCTCTTACCTGTACAAAACCGCTTTCGCCGCTTCGACAACTTCCGCCACGCTCGGCAGCGCCAGTTTTTCCAGGTTGGCTGCATATGGCATCGGCACGTCCTTGCCAGTGACGCGCAGTACCGGCGCATCGAGATAGTCGAAGGCCTCGGCCATCAGACGCGCGGCGATTTCGGCGCCGACGCCGCATTGCGGATAGCCCTCGTCGACGGTGATGCAGCGATTGGTCTTTTTCACCGATTCGATGACCGTCGGCAGGTCCATGGGCCGGATGGTGCGCAGGTCGATAACCTCCGCCTCCACGCCTTCCTTCTCCAGTTCCGCCGCAGCATTCAGCGCGTAACGCATGCCGATGGACCAGGAGACGATGGTGATATCCTTGCCGGGGCGCGCAATTTTCGCGCGACCGATCGGCACCAGATAGTCCTCCATGTCCGGCACTTCAAAGGACTGGCCGTACATGATTTCGTTTTCCAGGAACACCACCGGATTAGGGCTACGAATGGCGCTCTTTAGCAGGCCCTTCGCGTCTGCCGCCGTATAGGGCGAGACCACCGTCAGGCCGGGAACGCTGCAATACCAGGCGGTGAAGTCCTGGCTGTGCTGGGCGGCAACGCGGGAGGCAGCGCCGTTCGGACCGCGGAACACGATCGGGCAACCCATCTGGCCGCCGGACATGTAGAGCGTCTTGGCGGCGGAGTTGATGATCTGGTCGATAGCCTGCATGGCGAAATTGAATGTCATGAACTCGACGATCGGCTTGAGGCCCGCGAAGCCCGCACCGACGGCAAGGCCCGTGAAGCCGTGCTCGGTGATGGGCGTGTCGATGACGCGCTTGGGGCCG
>JAPOIA010000175.1 GCA_029979185.1 Alphaproteobacteria bacterium
GCGTTCATGATGTGGTGGTCGGGCCCGGTCTCGGACTTCGTGGAGCGGCACCCCACCGTGAAGATGCTGGCGCTGTCCTTCCTGCTGCTGATTGGCACCGTGCTGATTGCCGATGGTCTGCACTATCATGTGCCGAAGGGCTTCGTATATTCGGCAATAGGTTTCGCAATGTTTGTCGAGGTGCTGAACCTTGCGGCCCGGCGCAACAGGAAGGCCGCCGCAATCGGCGTGCATCCGCCCTTGCTGCCGGAAGACCGGGAAGACCTCGTGCGGAGAGACTAAGTCCCGCCGCAACCGGATCACAGGAGAGGGCGGGCTGCAAGCCAGTGACCGCTTGCCGTCTCCACATCAACACCCATGACGGACGGTGCTCCGGCTGTCCATGTATTGGAGACTTCACTGCCTGCCACTATGGCGAGCGGATATCCGCCGCGCGGCTGTTCAAGCTGCCAGCTTTTCAGTGTCGCTCCGTTGTCCGCAAAGATCTGCCGCAACATACCGTCGATGCTCTGACCCGCTTGCGGCTGAAAGTCGTCGAACATTTGCTGCAGGCGGTCGAAATCGGTCGCGCCCATGGCAGTGCGCGCGAAAGAGCGTGTCAGGCGCACCCATCCGGCCTTGTAGGCAAGGGAAATACGCAGGGCGAAGGTGTCGGCAAGTTCGCCAGCGGTATCGGTGCGTTTGAGGGTAGCGCTTTTCGACAGATCAGGCGCCACGGCGATGAAAATTTCTTCGGCGCCGGAAAGCCTTGCGTGCAGTTCGCAGGGGGCGATCAGGTCCTGCGCGCTGGCCGCCTCCACATCCACCTTGTTCATGCACTCGGCCGCGAGCTTTGCGGCGTGCCTGACCAGCGCCCGTTCGGCATCATCCACCTGGGTGCGGATCGGGTGAAACAGGTCTGCCGCATCGGTAAAGTTCACGCCCGGCGCGTTCTGCATGAGGGCCGTGGCCTGCTTGGCGGGCAGTTCATCAAGCTCCAGGATACCCGCTTTGGAGATGCCCTTTTCGGCGAGCAGCTTGCCGATCACGACGCCGGGCTGGGGTGTCGGGGCAACCTCGCCGACAGCCATCACGGTGGAGATCCATTCGGCCACGCGCTTGGACAGGGCGGTTGCAAACACCGGCGTGCCTTCCAGCGGCAGGCAGTAAACGCCTTCCGACCAGTACGGCGTGAAGCCGGACATCCAGCTGACAGCAGCGGGTCGCGCAATGTTGGTATAGGCGATGAACGCTTCGAGGCCCTGCGCGCGCATGGCTTCGCGGAGCCTTGCCTGTCGTGCCTCGATCGTTGCAACGGGAACTTCATTGGCGTCCCAGGCCATCAATCCACGGCGCATGAGGGCCTCAGTTTGCGGTTACGGAAAACAGTTCGCGCGATAAGGTGCTCAGGCACTCGTGCCCATCGGGCCGCACGATCAGCGCATCGCCCAGCACCATATACCCTGCATCGGGATGGTAGGTGTTGGGATGGACGATCACGGTCATGCCGTCGACAAGCGGTATGTCCACGTCTTCGAGGATTTGCGGCTTCTGGTCCAGAAAAAGCCCCATGCCGTGGCCGCGTACGCGGGTATATTCGGAGGTGGTATACTTGCCGAGATCGTATTTACGAAAAACGTCGTTCTCCGCCTTTGCGACATCGGCGGCGGTAACGCCGGCGCGCACCGTCCTGATACCTTCCTCCAGCGCTTCCTGGTAGACGGAGAATGCTTTCTTCTGCGTTTCGCTTGCTTGTCCGACGACCAGCGTGCGGCAGAGCTGGGCGTAATAGCCATTAACGCAGGGCGAGAGTTCGGTGGTCACGAGATCGCCCTGCTTGAGGACCTTGCCGCCGGGAGGCGCCATGCCGCGCACTTCCTGTCCGCCGACGCCGATGATCATGAAGTTTTCCGCAACGCCTTTCGAGCGGAAAAAGCATTCTATTTCGGCAATCAGTTCATAGTCCTTGCGGCCGGGACAGGCGGCGTCGCGGAAGATGACATAGCCTTCGTCGGCCAGCACGGAAGCCTTGCGGATGCAGTCGAGTTCGACTTCCATCTTGGTCATCAGCAGTTTCTCGATGACCGGTGCGCCATCGGCAATGCGCAGGTCCTCCTCTTCGAGCTTGAGTAGCCCGTAAGGTAACAAATGCATGGGCGAAGCGGCCAGCGACCGGTTGCCGGAGCGGGCAATGCGGTCGCGCGCTTCGGCCACAAGTTTCGGCGCATGGACGACCTCGCAGGAATCGGTTTCGCCGCGCGCCCGGTCGCATTCGGCAGCATCGTCGAGCAGGAGCGTTGTTGTGCCGTCGGCGCGAATGAGGGCAATGCCCTGACCTTCCTGGATGCCGAAGTCAGTGCCGTAACGCAGATAGTCGGCGTGCCAGTTGTTGCCCATCAAAACCAGCACATCGACCTTTTCGCGGGCCATTGCCTCGCGCAGGGCTTCCGTGCGGGCCTTCTGCATTGCGCTAGCGCCAGAAGCAGCCATTGGCGTTCTCCCTATTCAGCAGCGACGGATGCGGTGAAGGCGTAATATTCTTTCGCCTTTTCCGGTGAAATATAACCCTGCGCCACATCGTTGGCGACAGCGTCGCGCGGACGATCGGACGGCTTTCCGTAGCCACCGCCGCCAGCGGTGGAGAAATGTACCACGTCATCGCGCTGCAGCTGGATCTCGGTACCTTTCTTGACATGGCGCTTTTCGCCGGAGGTGAATTCGATCACCGCATCGTTGTGGGCGGCATCGCCTCCACCGTGCACACCCCATGGCGGCATGCGCGTGCGCTCGTTGTTGATCGTCACCTTGCAGGGAACGAGCACGCGATAGGAAATGTTGACGCCAAGGCCGCCGCGATATTTCCCCGGTCCGCCGGAATCGTCGCGCAGCGCATGTTCTTCCACCATCACGGGATAACGGATTTCCTGCAGTTCGACGGGCGAGTTGCGCACGTCGCCCTGGCAAACGGAAACGCTGGCGTCCTCGCCGTCCTCGCTGGGCCGGCCGCCCCAGCCGCCGCCAAAGATGTTGAGCAGCAGGAAGCGGCTGCCGTCTTCGCGGAAGCCGTAGAATGAGCAGCCGCCCATGTCGCCCTTGTGGGCTGCAGGCACCATGTCCGGCAGCGCCGGCGCAAGCGCCTTGAGGATCGTGTCGATGGTCGTCGGCAGGGCGATAGACCACAGGCCGATGGCAGCGCCCGGTTTCGCCGAAACGATGGTGCCCTCGGGGATCACCACGTCGAGCGCACGGAAGCAGCCTTCGTTGACGTCGAGTTCCGGCGATGTCAGCGCCTTGAAGGCGACGCGTGCAGCCGCGATACCGCCCGAGACGCCGGAGTTGAGCGGGCCGGCCGTCTGCTCGTTCATTTCGGAAAAGTCGACCTGGAAAATGTCGTCCTTCACGGTGATGGTTACCTTGATGCGGATCGGCTTTTCCAGATTGCGCCCGTCGTTGTCGAGCATGCTTTCAGCCGTATAGCTCCCATTGGGGATGGTGCGAACAACGTTGCGCACCGCCTGATCCGCCTGCTCCCATATCCGATCGATGCAGCTTTCCACCGTGGCGCGGCCGTAGCGGCCAAGCAGCTCGGCATAGCGCCGCGCACCGAGCTGGCAGCAGGCGATCTGCGCGCGCATGTCTCCGAGGGCCGCTTCCGGGAAGCGGATGTTGTCGTGGATGATCTGCCACAGCGTTTCGTTGCGCTTGCCTTCCTCGTAGATCTTGAGCGAACGCATCTGGATGCCCTCGGCGAAGATTTCCGTTGTCGCGGTGGAGCCGAAGCCGATACGCATGCCGCCGATATCGACCCAGTGGGCGCGGCTGGCGGCGAAGCCTACGATCTCGCCTTCGAAGAAGCAGGGTGCGTAGATCACGACGTTGTTCAGATGCTGGCCGCAGACTTCGCCATGATTCATGATCATGATGTCGCCGGGCTTGAACCCGTCGAGGCCGTAGCGGCGGATGCCGTCCTCAACCGCAATGCCGAGATCGGCGAGGAAGATCGGCAGGCCGCCGCGGTTCTGCGAAATCATGCGGCCTTGCGTGTCGATGAGGCCGCAGCAGAAATCGCGAACCTCGTAGATCATCATGTTGTAGGCGGCCTTGCACAGGGCATTGGCCATTTCGTTGGCATAGGCAACGATGGAGTTGCGGACGACTTCGACGGTGATGGGATGTGCTTCTGCGGTGTCGCTCATGTCGCTCACCCTGCGCTTGCTATATCGATGATGAGATGCCCCGCCTTCGTAACGGTGACCTCGTCGTCGGGGTGGATCAGGATGGTGGAATTCGGCTCTTCGATGACGGCGGGGCCGGTCAGTTTGAAACCCGCGGGCAGGGCAGGGCGCCACAGGACGCGCGCGGTTACGGGCTTCGCCGGATCGTCGTAGATCACCTCGCGGGAGGTTTCTTCGGCATCGCTTTCCGGTTCCCAGTCCTGGGTCAGCCAGTCTTCCGCGACCGTATCCTCGCGGGCTGCGGTGACGACGAGGCGCAGGTTGACGACTTCCATCTGTTCTTCAATGGCGGACTGGCCGTAGCGCAGGTCGTGCTCGACGTTGAACAGTTCGCGCACCTTCGCTGTGTCGTCGGTCAGCATGTCCGGCCCGGAAACCGGTATCGCCAGCGCATGCTCCTGCCCGACATACCGCAGATCGGCAAAAAACCGGAAGTCGGCGATCTGGCCCGAGATACCATCGCGCTCCATCTGTTCCTTGCCGGAAGCGCCTAGTTCGTCGAAAACGCGGGCGACAACTGCGGCGTCGAGCTGACCGAGGCGGCCAACAAGGGTACGGACGAAATCCTGCCGCCAGGAGGCCATCAGCATGCCCAGTGCCGAAAAGGTGCCGGGCAGTTTGGGAATCACCACTCTGGGAATGAATATCTGCCGTGCGATGGAAACCGCATGCAACGGTCCGGCGCCGCCAAAGGCGATCATCGCCGTTTCGCGCGGATCGACGCCCTTGTTGACAGATACTGCGCGAACCGACAGCGACATGTTCGTGTCGGCAATTGTGGCGATGCCAAAAGCGCCTTCCGCTGCTGACAGCTTGAGCGGTCCGGAGACCTTTTTCTCGATAGCCCGCACGGATGCAGCTACGTCGAGCCCCATGTTACCGCCGAGGAACCGGCCGCCGTTGATGCGCCCGAGTACAAGGTCGGCATCGGTAACGACCGGGTCCTCCGAACCCTTGCCGTAGCAGGCGGGCCCGGGGTCTGCGCCGGCGCTCTGCGGGCCGACATGCAGACCGCCCGTCTCATCGACCCAGGCGATCGAGCCGCCGCCGTTGCCGACTTCGACGATATCGACCACCGGCAGCTGCATCGGCTGGCCTGCAGCATGTTCGCCGATGACATAGCCTTCCTCGATGGCTGGTTCACCGCGTGTGATGAGGCTGGATTTGGCGGTTGTGCCGCCCATGTCGAAGCCGATGCACTGCTCAAGTCCGAGATGGGCAGCCAGCCGTCCGGCGCCGATCATGCCGGCGACGGGGCCAGATTCCATCATGGAGACCGGCTGGACCTTTGCCTGGTCGAGGGACATGACGCCGCCGTTCGAGCGCATGATACGCACCTTGCCTGCAAATTTGTCGCCGCGCAGGAAGTCTTCCAGCGTACCGAGATAGTTGCTGAGGCGGGGGCCGACATAGGCGTTCAGCACGGTGGTTGAGGTTCGCTCGTATTCGCGGAATTCGCGCAGGATTTCGTGGCTAAGGGTGACGAATACGCCGGGTAGGGCATTCCTCAGGATTTCGCCCGCTATCCGTTCATGATCCGGATTGGCGTAGGAGTGCAGGAAACAGACGGCTACGGCCTCGACCCCAAGCGCCTTGATCTCCTGCGCAAGCTTTTCGATTTTGGCCCTGTCAATGGCGGTACGAATATCGCCGGTGTGGGTAATGCGCTCGGTGACCTCAAAGGTCAGTTTGCGCGGGACGAGCGGCTTTGGGCGGTGGAAGAAGAGATTGAAGGCCTCGATCCGGTTACCGCGACCGATGGCGTAGACATCGCGGAAACCGCGCGTCGTGACCAACGCGGTTTTCGCGCCCTTGCGCTCAAGCACCGTGTTGATGGCCGTGGTCGATCCGTGCAGCACTTCGCCAATGTCGGGCAGCGAACAGTTTGCCAGCCGCAGTACATCTGCCGCGCCCCGGGTGGGGTCGGCCGGAGTGGTCGAGCTTTTTGAAGTAACGATCATGCCGTCGACGCAGCCCACCAGATCGGTAAAGGTGCCGCCGATATCCACGCCTACAATATTCATCCTTGAGACCTTGCCTGCTGCCTTATCTGTGGCTCCGCATTGTATCCGGCCCGGAGATTGGCCGGATTTCCCGCGAAACCATATTTTTTATGAGGCAATGAGCATTGGCGCTGCGAAATTGCAAGCCTTGAGAGCAAATTTCCCTCTGGCTTTCCTCATCGCGGGATATATCCCGCTGAGCGGCGAAATATCGCATGGGGATATGAAAGGGTTTGCGGGAATTTTTT
>JAPOIA010000176.1 GCA_029979185.1 Alphaproteobacteria bacterium
CGATGCGGTTGGCGGACGGGCGCTGCAGTACGACCACCCGATCCAGCGCGCCTGGCGTGATGTCGCCGCCATCAACCACCACATCAGCCTGAACTTCGATGCGGTGATGTCAATGTATGGACAGCACACCTTCGGCCTGCCGTTGGTAGGGCAGTATTGATCCTCACTCCGGCGGATTGGCCGCCGGTGTGATCGTCCCCGCGGCAGTGCCGAAACCGACACGGTAGCCCTTGCCCTGGCACCAGCCGCGGAAGGTCACCGTATCGCCGTCCTCCAGGAAAGATCGGACGCTGCCATCGTCCAGCGTCATCGGCTCCTTGCCGCCCCAGCTCAGTTCGAGCATCGAGCCGCGCTGGGACTTTTCCGGCCCGCTGATCGTGCCGGAGCCGAGCACGTCGCCGACCGACATGGCGCAGCCGGACGATGTGTGATGCGCCAGCTGCTGGGCGCTCGACCAGTACATGTAGGAGAAGTTGGTGCGCGTGATCGTGGTCGCTTGCGATGCGCCCGCCGGTGTCAGATCGACCTGCAGGTTGAGATCGTAGTTCATTGGCCCCTTCTGGCGCAGATAGGGCAACGGCTCCGGATCCTGCTTCGGCCCGTGCACACGGAACGGCTCCAGTGCTTCGGCGGGAACGATCCACGCGCCGATGGTAGTGGCGAAGGCCTTGGCCATGAACGGTCCGAGCGGGACATATTCCCAAGCCTGTATATCGCGGGCGCTCCAGTCGTTGAGCAGGACAAAACCGAAGATCGAAGCCTGCGCCTGATCGACGCTGATGTATTCGCCCATGGTTGTCGGCTGGCCGACAACAGCCGCCATTTCCAGCTCGAAATCGAGGCGACGGCAGGCGGTGAAAATCGGCGAAGGATGGTCCGGTCCCTTGATCTGACCGAGCGGACGGCGCACTGGCGTCCCGTCGACGACAATCGTATTAGCGCGACTGTTGTATGCGATCGGTATATGCAGCCAGTTCGCCTGCAAGGCGTTTTCCGGCCCGCGGATCATCGTGCCGGCATTGGTGGCATGCTCTTTCGAGGAATAGAAGTCGGTGAAGGCGCTGACACGCAGCGGCAGATGCAGTTTTGCATCCTTGCGGGCGACGAAAGCATTCTGGCGCAGCTCGGCATTATCGCGCAGGGTTGCTTCGTCATGACGAAGCAATTTGGAAATCGCCTCGCGAACACCGGCCCAGGTGCGCGGGCCAGAGGCCATGAAAGCATTCAGCGTGGCTTCGCCAAAAACACCAGGACGGGAAATTTTTGGCAAAAGGCCCGCAGACTCGATAACGGCCAGATCGAGAATCACGTCGCCGATGGCGACGCCTGCCCGCGGTTTCGGGTTCGCCGCGGTCGAGAACACGCCATAGGGCAGGTTCTGGATCGGAAAATCGCAATCGGCCGGAACGTCGATGAAGGATCGCAAGGCGGGATCGTTGGGGCTCATGTTTTCATCCTCGATCATCTGGAGCGCCGGTAGGGCTTTGGACTGTAGTACCATCCGGGCCGCAAAGATCAACAACCGCACTTTACCCGGCGGCTTGACGGAGGCGGGGAACCGATACACCCTTGAATGCAGGGAGTGACCAGCAACAAAGAGACCACAATGGCCAGCAGCAGCAAATCCGTTCCGCAGATCGATGAAGACGCGCAGAAGGTTCTGGAAGTAATGAGGGCGCTCAACCGGCCGCCGATGGAAAGCCTGACGCCGGAACAGGGCCGCGCGGCCTTCCGGGCGATGCGCGAGGCCGCCAAGCAGGCTGTGCCAAAAATGGCGGAGGTTCGCAATATAGAGGCGCCCGGACCCGGCGGCGCCATCCCGCTGCGGCTCTATCGCAGCCATGCCGCGGGATCAGGCCCCTGCCCGGCGATGGTCTTCTACCACGGCGGCGGCTGGGTGGTCGGCGATCTGGAAACCCACGACATCCAGTGCCGCCATTTCGCCAATGCCGGGGAATGTTCCGTCATCGCAGTGGACTACCGGCTGGCCCCGGAACATAAATTCCCGTCTGCCGCGTACGATTGTATAGCCGCCACACATTGGATCGCCGGCAATGCAGCCGTTCTCGGGATAGACGCAGGCAAGCTGGCGGTCGGCGGCGACAGCGCCGGCGGCAATCTCGCTGCGGTTGTGGCGCTCGATGCAGCGGCCAAAGGCGCACCCGCTATCCGCGGCCAGGTGCTGATCTATCCAACCGTCGACCTGCGCATGGACTATGATTCCTATGCCCGCGTCGGCGAGGGCTATACGCTGACCGCCGGATCGATGGCCTGGTTCCGCGATCATTACCTCACCAACCCGGAGCAGATCAGCGATTGGCGCGCCTCGCCGCTGCTGGCCAGTAATCTTGCCGACGCGCCGCCGGCGCTGGTGCTGACGGCTGGGCTCGATCCGCTTTGCGACGAGGGCGAGGCCTATGCGCAGGCGCTCAAAGCCGCCGGGGTAGAAGTAGAATTCGAATGCTACAGCGGCCAGATGCACGGCTTCGCCGGCGCCAGCGGCATCATACGCCAGACTGATAGGGCGATTGCGCAGATCGGTGCGTTTTTGAAGCGGCGCTGGGGGTAGGCAGCGATGTCATCCGGCAAAATGCGAAGCATTTTATGCGGGACCTTCCCGAGTTGTCCGCTTGCTGCCAAGGATCCCGGATAGCCTTCCGCGTGCGGTATGACAGCTGGCAATAGGTGCCGGATAAATGCTTCGCATTTTCCTGGACAATCCTCCCTGACTACTCCGCCGCCTCCTTCACGCCGCCAGAGAATTCGAAGTCGGAGAAATCCGGTTCGAATGTGCGCTGGTGATATTCGCTCATGCCCCAGGGCCATTGGGTGGTGATCTTGCCACTGGGCAGCTTGAAGTAGCTGAGGCAGTTGTTATCGGAGACGACGCTCTGTTTCAGCCGAACCTCCGCTGCATCGTTGAAAGTGCGTTGCACATTGGAACGCACCTGCATCCATTGCCCCGGTCGGGTCTGCAATTCCTCCACACATTGCGCGATGTAATGGGCCTGGTGCTCCAGCATGTAGATGATGCTGGCGGCGGCGTTGGTATTCGGCCCGTACATCATGAAGAAGTTCGGGCAGCCGTTGACGGTGATACCGAGATAGGCTTCGGCCCCGTCGTTCCATGAGCCCTTCAGGTCGAAGCCGTTGAGCCCGTAAATGTCCAGCGACGGCAGGAAGGTCGCGGGCTTGAAGCCGGTGCCGTAGACGATTGCATCCACCTCATGCACGGTTCCGTCCTTCAGGCGGATGGCCTTCTCCGTTATTTCAACAACAGGTGTATCGATAACGTCCACCGTCTCGCGCATCATCGCCGGATAGTAGTCATTCGATTGCAACATGCGCTTGCAGCCGAAAGGATAGGTCGGCGTCAGCTTGCGGCGTTTTTCGGGGTCAGGGACCTCACGCCTGAGATGCTCCAGCCAGACCTCGCGAGCCTTCTCCGCCAGTTCCATGTTGTAGCGGCGGTCCGAGCCGCCATCCATTTCATTGTAGATGCGCATGCGCTCGATGCGCCGCCACACGGACGTATCATGCACCCATGTCTTTTCGTTCTCTCCGGGGCCGTAGTCTTTCGGCTGGATATATTGCGGCGAGCGCTGGCACACGAACAGGCGACCTGCCACCTTCGCGATTTCGGGAACGAACTGGATGGCGCTGGCGCCCGTGCCGATGACGGCAACGCGCTTGCCCATCAGGTCCACCGAATGGTCCCATTCGGCGGAATGGAAGGCAGGACCCATGAAAGTATCGCGGCCGGGAATATCCGGGAAGGTCAGCTGGTTGAACAGACCGATGGCGGACACAAGCGCACGGGCATGCAGGGTCTCCCCGCCAGCAAGCCTCACGTCCCACACGCCCGATGCATCATCGAAACGCGCATCGTCCACCTTGGTGTTGAAGCGGACATGTTCGCGGATGCCGTATTTGGTCGCGCAGTAATTCAGATAGTCTAGAATTTCCCCCTGCCGGCCAAAGCGCGACGACCATTTCCAGTCCTGCTCGAAGGACAGGGAATAGAAGCGCGATGGTACATCGCATTCGGCGCCAGGATAGGTGTTGTCGCGCCAGACGCCGCCCATGGAATCCGACTTTTCCAGAATAGTGAAGGAATGAATGCCGGCTGCCTTGAGCCTGACGCCCAGCGCCAAACCGCCAAAGCCCGCGCCGACGATGACAATTGGAATGTCGTTCTGTGTTTGGGTCATTCTTGCCCCTTGGTCTTGCTAGTCCCTTGGTTCTTGCTCGCCCCGTGACCGTGCGATTTGGTTCAGGATAGCCGCAAGCCGTCGCAGCGACAACAGCACAGGCCTGCATCCGGCGAATGGCGCGCTGGCGTGGCATGCATTGACCGAGTGCGGGCGGCAGCCTAAACCCTCCCCTGATCCCCATATCCCTGCAATCCGGACACTCCCGCACAGGATAGCCATGACCGACCATCTGGAACTCGGCCTCGACACCTTCGGCGATATTACGAATGGGCCGGACGGCAAGCCAAAACCCCAGGCTCAGGTGGTGCGCGACGTGGTCGAGGAAGCAGTGCTGGCGGACCAGTGCGGCGTGGACTTCATCGGTCTGGGGGAACATCACCGGGCGGATTTTGCCATTTCCTCGCCGGAGATGGCACTGGCAACCATTGCCGGGCGCACCAGCCGTATTCATCTGGGCTCGGCGGTTACCGTGCTCAGTTCGGACGAACCGGTGCGTGTCTTCCAGCGCTTTTCGACTCTTAATGCGCTCTCGAACGGCCGGGCCGAAATAATCCTAGGTCGCGGTTCCTTTACGGAAAGCTTTCCCTTGTTCGGTTATGCGCTGAAGGACTACGAGGCGCTCTTCTCCGAAAAGCTGGACCTTTTCGCTGCCCTCCTGCGGGAGGAGGCGGTGACCTGGGAGGGCAGCGTGCGCCCGCCGCTTAAGAACCAGCGCGTATTCCCGCCACTCGAACAGAATATGAAAGTGTGGGTCGGCGTCGGCGGCAGCCCCGAATCGGTGGTCCGCAGCGTGCATTATGAAATGCCGCTGATGCTGGCGATCATCGGCGGCGATCCGGCCCGGTTCAAACCGTTTACCGATCTCTACCTGCGCGCCTGCCAGCAGATGAACAAGCCCGTGCTTCCGGTAGGAGTTCACTCGCACGGCTACGTTGCCGCAACGGACGAAGAAGCGCGCGAGCAGCTATGGCCGGACTACAAGGGCATGCGAGACCGGATCGGCGCCGAACGCGGATGGCCACCCCTGACCCGCGAGGAGTTCAACCGGGAGATCGAACAGGGTTCGCTTTATGTGGGTTCTCCTGAAACGGTTGCGCGAAAGATCGTCGGGACGGTCAAGACGCTGAGGTTGTCGCGGTTTGACATGAAATACAGCGCCGGCGCATTGTCCCATGCGAAGATCATGTCCTGCATTGAACTGTATGGCCGCAAGGTCATTCCGCTCGCACGCGACATGATGGCGTGAGGGCATCTGCCTGACCAATTCGAGAGCCAGCGCGACATCATGAGCAATCCCGAGCAGAACGAATTTCTCGAAGCCTGCCGTCAGTCGCTCTGCGACGGCACCTTCCGGCAGGCCGTGTTCGGCTTCGAAGGTAAAGGAAAGGGAAAGGCCCGTGCGCGGTTAGAACGCATCGAAGGTGTGAAGAAAAGCCTGGTGCACTATACGAACAGCCGGACGAATACCCAACGGCAGTCGGAACTGATCCCGGACCTCGTTTATATGTCCATGCGCAGCGGCGACATCGTACCGTTCCAGTCCGCGACGCTTTATACCGACGCCTACGATCTGCACTATGCGGAAAACCGCAAGCGCGAGCCGCGCGTCTATAAATCGAAGGCGACGATGAAGGGCCAGGTTCGCGAACACAACAAGCCCAAGAACTATGTGCTGAGCAAGGACCGACCCTATCTGCGCCAACTGGGTGTGACCACGCAGACCGGCGAGATCGTCGCCAGGCATTATGGCAAATTCCGGCAGATAGCGAACTTCGTCGAGATCATGGATCGCAGCATCGGCGATTATGTCGCTGCTGCGGAAGCGCCTATTTCGATGCTCGACCTTGGTTGCGGCAAGGGCTACCTGACCTTCGCCGCCTATGATTACATCCGTAGCCGTGCGAAAACCGAACCGCAAGCTCTGGGTGTCGATCTCAAGGCCAATGTCATCGACCTGTGCAACAGGATTGCAAGAGATCTCGCTTTCACGGGACTGAACTTCCGCAATGCCCGCATAGAGCCGGACCGCACGGAGGCGCTGGACATTCTCATCGCCCTGCATGCCTGCGATACTGCAACCGACGATGCGCTGGCGCTGGGTATACGGTCAGGCATGAAATTCTTCTTCTGCGCACCTTGCTGCCAAGCGGAAGTCGCAGCACAGATCGGCAGTTCAGATACGCCCTTCTCCCTCATC
>JAPOIA010000177.1 GCA_029979185.1 Alphaproteobacteria bacterium
CATGTCGATGTCGTACCGCGTCGTCCGCCGGCTCCCGTCGGCGCGCGGCTCGGCCTCGATGGTGATCGCCTGCGCCGGGCAGATCGCCTCGCACAGCTTGCAGGCGATGCAGCGCTCCTCGCCGTTCGGATATCGGCGCAGGGCATGCTCGCCCCGGTAGCGTGGCGACTGCGGATTGCGCTCATGCGGATAGTTTAGGGTCGATTTCGGCCGGAAGAAATACCGCATCGACAGGAAGAACGCCCCGACGAATTCCGTCAGGAAGAGTGATTTGGCCGCAGCATCGAGTCTCACGAGCGCATCTCCATCAGGACATGACCTGTTTGCCGACGAAGTAGCCGACTACAGGGAAAACAACGAACGAGCCGAACATCAGCGCGGGCTTCAGGAAGCCCATGATGCGTTCGACCTTGGCGCGGCCCTCGGCGCTGGGCATTTCTCCACCGGCTTCCCGCGCGAGCGCACGCTCCATCACGCGCATGATGATCGCGTAATCGAGGAAACCGAGCACCAGCCCGATCAACGCTCCGTAGATGCCGTAGTTGGAGTAATCCACTAGCCTGGACCTCCCCAACCTGTGATCTGCAGCACCAGCGCCACGACGAACACCATGAACAGGGAAATCGGCAGGAATACCTTCCAGCCCAGCCGCATGAGCTGGTCGTAGCGGTAGCGCGGCACGAAGGCCTTCACCATCGAGAACATGAAGAAGACTGCGCTGACCTTCAGCACGAACCAGACGATACCCGGCACCCAGTTGATGCCGACAACATCGAGTGGCGGCAGCCAGCCGCCGAGGAACAGGATCGTCGTCAGCGCGCTCATGGTGATGATGGCGACATATTCGCCAAGCATGAACAGCATGTAGGGAGACGACGAATATTCAACCATGAAGCCGGCGACGAGTTCCGATTCCGCTTCCACCAGATCGAACGGCGGACGATTGGTCTCCGCCAAAGCCGAAATGAAAAAGATGATGAACATCGGGAACAGCGGCAGCCAATACCAGTCCAGGAATGATCCGGGCAAGCCCACCGCGGTGCCGATGCCCGTCTTCTGCGAGATGACGATGTCCTGCAGGTTCAGCGACCCGACGCACAGCAGCACCGTGATGATAACGAAGCCGATGGAAACTTCATACGACACCATCTGTGCTGCCGACCGCAGGGCCGACAGGAAAGGATATTTCGAGTTCGACGCCCAGCCGCCCATGATGACGCCATACACGCCCAGCGAGGAAATCGCGAACACATAGAGGATGCCGACATTGATGTTGGCGATCGCCCAGTTCTCGTTCACAGGGATGACTGCCCAGGCCGACAGGGACAACAGCGCGAAGATGAACGGGGCCAGCAGAAAAACGCCCTTGTTGGCGCCGGAGGGAATAAGCGGCTCCTTCACCACAAACTTGATCATGTCGGCGAAGGATTGCAGTAATCCCCAGGGGCCAACCACGTTAGGGCCGCGGCGCATTTGCACTGCCGCCCAGATCTTGCGATCGGCGTAGATGATATAGGCGACATAGATCAAGAGCGCGACAAGCAGCAGCAGCGTCTTGAATACGACCCAGAGCAGATCAGGAAGCCAGGAAAAATCCATCTTTCTTACTCCGCTGCCTGTTGCATGCGGCTGGCCGCAAGTTGCGAACATTCCGCCATGACTGCCGATGCGCGGGCCACCGGATTGGTCAGATAAAAGTCCTGCACCGCATTGACGAAAGCGCCGCCCGAGGGGGAGCCGCCAACACCGCCCAGGGCCGCAATGTCGGCTGCATTGCCGGCAGCTATCGTGTCCACGGCTGCCATATGCGGATGCGCCTTGTATAGAGCAGCGCGCAATTCGGCCAGCGAGTTGAAGGGAAGCGTCTTGCCGAGCACAGCAGACAGGGCGCGCAGGATCGCCCAGTCCTCGCGGGCATCGCCCGGCGGGAAGCTGGCGCGCGCGCCCATCTGAACGCGGCCTTCGGTATTCACATAGGTACCGGACTTTTCCGTATAGGCTGCACCGGGAAGGATGACATCGGCGCGATGAGCACCGCGGTCGCCGTGCGTTCCCTGGTAGATAACGAAGGCCCCCGGTGCGATATCGATTTCGTCCGCGCCGAGATTGAACAGCATATCGACACCGCCTGAAGCCATGGACTTGGCTTCAAGACCGCCCTCGCCCGGCACGAAGCCGAGATCGAGACCGCCAACGCGAGCAGCTGCCGTGTGCAGTACGTTGAAGCCGTTCCATCCGTCCTTGACACAGCCGAGCGCCTGTGCGGCCTTGGCCGCCATGGACAGGATCGCCTCGCCGTCGTCCCGGGCAAGAGCGCCCTGCCCGACGATGAACATGGGCCGTTCCTTGCTGGCCGGGGCATGGTCGACAAACTGCTTCAGGGAATCCGGGCCGGCGCCCAGATAATTATAAGTGTAGGTCAGATCAGCCTGCTCGCCGATGACGCCGGTCAGCAGGTTGCCCTGCAGCCAGCGCTTGCGGATACGGGCATTGAGAACCGGCGCTTCCTTGCGCGGGTTCGAGCCGATCATCATGATCGCATCGGCCTGCTCGATCCCTGCAATGGTAGAATTGAAGATGTAGGATGCACGACCGTATTTCGGATGCAGCTTCGATCCATCCTGCCTGCAATCGACGTTCTTCGTGCCGAGCGAGGACATCAGCAGCTGCAGCGCGAACATGTCTTCCACAGCGCAGAGGTCACCGGCGATGGCGCCGATCTTGTCCGGGCTCGCCGCTTTCACCTTGCCGGCGATTGCAGCGAAAGCCTCCTGCCAGGTGGCGGGGCGCAGCTTGCCGTTCTCGCGAAGGTAAGGCCGGTCGAGGCGCTGCGACTTCAAACCGTCGACGACCTGGCGGGTCTTGTCGGAAATCCATTCCTCGTTCACGTCCTCATTGACGCGCGGCAGGATACGGATGACCTCACGGCCGCGCGTATCAACCCGGATCGCCGAGCCCAGCGCATCCATCGTGTCGATGCTTTCGGTCTTCTGCAGCTCCCACGGACGGGCGCGGAAATTCTGCGGCTTGGCCAGCAGTGCCCCGACCGGGCAAAGGTCTGCAACATTTCCCTGCAGCTCGGAGGACATCGCCGTTTCGAGATAGGTGGTGATCTCCATGTCTTCGCCGCGACCGATGGCGCCCATATCGCCAGTACCAGCTACTTCCGCGGTGAAGCGGACGCAACGGGTGCAATGGATGCAGCGGTTCATCGCCGTCTTCACCAGCGGGCCGATATACTTGTCCTCGACGGCGCGCTTGTTCTCGGCATAGCGCGAGGAATCGACGCCAAAGGCCATCGCCTGGTCCTGCAGGTCGCATTCGCCGCCCTGATCGCAGATCGGGCAATCGAGCGGATGGTTGATCAGCAGGAATTCCATCACGCCTTCGCGGGCCTTCTTCACCATCGGCGTGTTGGTGAAAATTTCCGGCGGCTCACCGTTGGGGCCGGGGCGCATGTCCTTCACGGCCATAGCGCAGGAGGCGGCAGGCTTCGGCGGGCCGCCCTTTACTTCCACCAGGCACATGCGGCAATTGCCGGCGATAGACAGCCGCTCGTGGAAACAGAACCGCGGCACTTCCGCACCGGCCTCTTCGGCCGCCTGCAGCAGCGTGTATTCTGCCGGAACGTCAATCTCTTTGCCGTCGACGATGATTTTTGCCATCTCGTTACTCCGCCGCCACGGGAACCGGATCGGAATGCGGATTGGCCGCATATTGATCGATGCGCTTTTCGATCTCCGGACGGAAATGATTGATCAGGCCCTGGATCGGCCAGGCCGCAGCATCGCCGAGCGCACAGATAGTGTGGCCCTCGATCTGCTTGGTGACTTCGAACAACATGTCGATTTCGCGCCGCTGGGCGCGGCCCTCGACCATGCGCTCCATGACACGCCACATCCAGCCCGTGCCTTCGCGACAGGGCGTACACTGGCCGCAGCTTTCATGCTTGTAGAAATACGACAGGCGCGCAATGGCGCGAATGATATCGGTGGACTTGTCCATCACGATCACCGCCGCCGTACCGAGACCGGACTTCAGCGCCGACAGCGAGTCGAAGTCCATCGGGCAATCGATGATCTGCTCTGCCGGTACGCAACGCACGGACGAACCACCGGGGATAACGGCCAGCAGATTGTCCCAGCCGCCACGGACGCCGCCGCAATGACGGTCGATCAGCTCGCGGAAGGGAATGCTCATCTCCTCTTCCACGTTGCAGGGATTATTGACGTGGCCGGAAACGCAGAACAACTTGGTGCCTGCATTGCGGGCCGCTCCAAAGCTGGAAAACCAGCCGGCGCCGCGTCGCAGGATCGTCGGCGCCACCGCGATCGACTCGACATTGTTCACGGTCGTCGGGTTGCCATAGAGGCCGACATTGGCCGGGAAAGGCGGTTTCAGACGCGGCATGCCCTTCTTGCCTTCGAGACTTTCCAGCAGCGCGGTTTCCTCACCGCAGATGTAAGCCCCAGCGCCATGATGCACATAGAGGTCGAACGGCCAGCCGTGGACATTGTCCTTGCCGATCAGTTTTGCCTCATAGGCTTCGTCGACGGCGCGCTGCAGGGCATCACGTTCGGCAATGTATTCACCGCGAATATAGATGTAGCAGGCATGCGCACCCATGGCGAACGAAGCGATCAGGCAACCCTCGACCAGCAGATGCGGGTCATTGCGCATGATCTCGCGATCCTTGCAGGTGCCGGGTTCGGACTCGTCGGCATTCACCACCAGATAGGACGGGCGCGCCGGATCGGGCTTGGGCATGAACGACCATTTCAGGCCGGTCGGAAAGCCCGCGCCGCCGCGGCCGCGCAGGCCCGAGGCCTTCATCTCGTCGATCACCCATTTGGCGCCGCGGTCGATCAGCATCTTGGTGCCGTCCCACGCGCCGCGCTTCTTAGCGGCGTCCAGCGATGGCGACTGGAAGCCGTAGAGGTTGGTGAAGATGCGATCCTTGTCCGCGAGCATGCGCCCCACCCTCAGTTCGTCTTGTCAGGCCGCGACGGGCCGTCCGCCGACGAGGCCACCTGGCCAGCATCGACGCGTTGTGAAAATTCGGTATCACCACCGGTTGCGAGCACTCTCGCCTGGCCAACCCAGTCTTCCCGGTCAATGCGCCCGGCGAAGGACAGGTATGCCCCGGCCCAACGGATTTCCGGCCGGGTCCAGGCCCCGATCTGATCGAAGTGGAATATGCCAAGGTCGTTCAGCTTGCCTTCGTTGACCTTGCCGATACCCTTGATGCGCTTGAGGTCGTCGGCAACGCCGCCGCGCGCCGCGTCCAAACCGGGCGGACGCGTTCCCACTGCGTCACCTTTTTGCTCAGGGGTCGCATCTTTGCCGAGGGCGGCTACCTTTGCCTTGATATCGGCTTCTTCGGACTCTGCGTCGACCGGCCCGGTATCGGCTTGCGCCGATGCAGTTCCAGCCTTGGCGGCGGCGTCCTGCGCTACCAAGCCGCGCGCCTGGCCTTGCCAATCCTCGCGATCGATGCGTCCGGGGAAGGCCATATACGTGCCGACCCAGCGAACTTCCTGCCGGTTCCAATCGGCGATCTGGTCGAAGTGATAGACGCCAAGCTGGTTCAACTTGGTCTCGTTGACAGGCCCGATTCCCTTGATGCGCTTGAGATCGTCGCCGGCAGCACCGCGCGGACCCTGCAGACCCTGCGGCCGGGTTCCAACAGCATCGGCCTTGGCTTCGGGCGAAGCATTTGCATCGACCTTCGCAAGCAGCGCGCTGATTTCCGCCTCTTCTCTCGCTGCGAAGTTTTCACGCTCGGCCGCCGATAATTCTACCGGCCCGGCCCCGGCTCCAGACGTAGCAGAAACGGTTCCACCGGCTGCGCCGGAACTTGCAGATCCGCTGCCGGTAACGCCAGCGTCCTTGGCCTGTTGGGCGGCTGCGGCATTCGCCTGTGCGTCAGCTTTTGCCTCTGCATCAGCTTTTGCCTTGGCTGCTTCTTCAGCTTTGGCTTTTGCCTCAGCGGCTGCCTCCGCCTCCACCCTGGCCTTTTCCGCAGCCTCAGCTTCTGCCTTCACCTTTGCATCGGCGTCCGCTTTGGCTTTTTCTGCGGCTTCCGCAGCAGCAGCCTCTTCGCGCGCCTTTTGCGCGACAATGTCTTCCTCGAAGCGCTGTTTCCACGCGCCTACTTTCGAACCATCGTACAGGATGGAATCGGTCAGCGTGTTCGCCTTGCCCGGCTCCGGCTCGGAAGATGTGCGGCCCGTCTGCGAACCCTTCTTCACGGAATTGCCGGACGCCAGATCGTCCAGCTGCTTTTCGAAATTCTCTGCCGTCAGATCTTCGTAATAGTCGTCGTTGATCTGCACCATCGGCGCATTACAGCAAGCCCCCAAACATTCCACTTCAAGCCAGG
>JAPOIA010000178.1 GCA_029979185.1 Alphaproteobacteria bacterium
GATGCTCGAAGGTGAGCCCAAGATCGTGCCCCTGCGCGCGGCAGCCGGTTTTGCGGTGGCCAAGCAGGATGCCGATCCGCGCGGGTTGCCGGTGATTGCGGGCGACGGCAAGGTGGCCGGCACCGTGCATGAGCTCTGGCTCGACACCTCCGAGATGCTGTTCCGCTACATCGAAGTGGATACCGGCAGTCGCCAGCTTGGAACCGGGGAAATAGATATCGGTAGCCGCCTGCAACGCAGCCTTCACCGCAGCCTCGGTGCTTACATCCGGTTTGGCATCGCCGCTGCGAACGGCAACAGCAGTGCGAACCGCGCCGATATCGTGAACGTCCATTGCAGCGATATGACCATCAGATGCAAGCTGGTCGATCAAAGTTCGTGACAGGATCAACATGTCCGCATGATCGCCTGCCAGGAATTTGTCACGATAGACGCCGACCGCGCCGTACGAGCCCTTGATGGACGCCCCGGTACGCTTGCCGAATTCCGTCTTGACCGCGCTGACAAGTCCATGTGCGGCGCCGCCGCTGAACAAGACGATATCCATATGGCCCTCAATCCGCTTCCTGCATGGCCTTGACGATCCGGTCGAATGTCAACGGCAAGTCGTACACACGCACACCCAGCGCGTCATGAATGGCATTGGCGATAGCGCCTGCGACGGGTCCATGCGGCGCCTCTCCCGCGCCGAGCGCGCGCTCGTCCGGCCGGTTGATAATCTCGATATCGACCGCCGGAACTTCTGAAAACTTCAGGATCGGATAGGTTTCCCAATCGACGCTCGTGATACGGGTGTCGTCGAAGCGCACAGCTTCCTTCATTACCCAGCTGACGGTCTGGATCGCGCCCCCCTCTATCTGATTGGCAAGACCGTCGGGATTGATCACCTCCCCGGCATCTACGGCAATCGTCAATCGCCTGACGCGGATCTCCTCGTCCGCCTCAATCTCAGCGATGGCGGCGCACCAGGAGGCCAGGTTCTTGTATTTCGCATATCCGACACCATAGCCGGTTCCCTCGCGCTTTTGGCGGCTCGCCCAATTGGCTCGCTTCGCCGCCGCTTCGATGACTGCGCGGGCGCGCGGATCGTCGAGATGGCGCAGGCGGAATGCGACAGGATCCTCTCCCGCCTCTTTTGCCAGCTCGTCCATCATGCTCTCGATGGCAAATACGTTGGCTGTCGCGCCAAGCGAGCGCAGAGCCGATGTCCTGATCGGCATTTCCAGCAGACGATGATTGGTGACGGCGAAGTTGGGAAAATTGTAGGCCGGCACGGCATTGCGATCGGCGCCGCCGCCCGTCTGCAAAGGCATGTTACCAGCGACGATACGCGGGAAAGCCTTCTCGAGATAGTAGGCAGAGAGTAGCGTCGGATTGTCGCCTCGCCCGGGACGTGTCGCATGGCCGTTGCTCCAGACCTGATGACGCCAATCGACGATTTCCCCCTTCTCGTCCAGGTCCGCTTCGATCGTTATCGCCATGCCGGGCGAATGGGGAGACCAGGCGATCTCTTCCTCGCGCGACCAGAGAACACGTACGCGCTTACCGGGAACCGCGCGGGCCAGCAGCGCCGCGTCCAGCGCCACATCGTCGGCGCCGTTGTGGCCATAGCAGCCGGCCCCTTCCATGTGCTCGACCACAACAGCCTCCGGCTCAAGGCCAAACACAAGCGCGAGGTCGGCACGCAAGTTGTAGATACCCTGACAGTGTGTCCATACGTGCAGCGCATCGCCTTGCCACTCGGCAGCCGAACAGCACAAGCCAATAGAGGCATGCGCGACGAATGGCCGGGTGAAATCGCGCCGCACGGTACGCACTTTCGGTGCAACGTCCTTGTTTTCCCGCGATGCGACGACATTGCTGTCAGCAGGAACCGAGCGCAGCCACTGCCCCAGATTGTATTCATCCGGCAGCGTCGCCTTTTCGTCCCACGTACAGTCCCAGCGGAGGCGATCGATTGCCTTGTTGGCGGCAAATTCGCTTTCAGCAATGACGCCAATATAATTTCCGTCGCGGACGATGGCGACGAGACCGGGCACGGCCTTTGCGCGGGCATCATCGAAATTTTTCAATGTGGCGGACGGAGACGGCGGACGGAGCACGCGCCCGTGCAGTACGCTGGCCTGCATCCGGTCATGGATGAAGCGTGGCTCGCCGAAAATCTTTTCGGGAATATCAAGACGCCGCAGGGAACTGCCGGAAACAGTACGCGCGCCGCTCGGCTTTTTCGCCACTTGCGGATCAGCGTCACGATCCAGGAGCGCATCGTCCGCCAGTTCCCAGTAGCTTGTCGCGAGATTATCAGGACCGCGAATAGCGCCATCCTCGATGCGCAAGACATCTGCATCAACACCAAGTTTTTCCGCTGCCTGGGCAAGATAGATGGCACGGGCCTGCGCCGATGCGTGACGGATCGCCGAGCCGGAATCCTGGATCGACAGGGAGCCCGAAGTGACACCCTCGTTCGGGCTTTCCGCCGTCGTCGGGGCCTTGAGATGAATGCGGGCAGGCTCGACGTCAAGCTCTTCCGCCGCGATCTGCATCAGGGCCGTGATGATGCCCTGCCCGATCTCCACCTTGCCCGGACACAGTTCGACATAGCCGCTGGCATCGAATCGCAACCATTGCCCAAGACGCGGGTTGGCCTTCAGGCTGCCGGGCAGAACGGGGGGAGGACTTGCCTTTGCATCGCTCATGCTGCTGCTCCCTCACTGCGCATGGCTTTGGCGGCTTTCTGGATAGCCTGCACGATACGATTGTGAGCGCCACAGCGGCACAGGTTGCCGTCGAGTGCAGAACGGATTTCCGCCTCGTCCGGATCGGGATTGGACTTCAGCAAGGCAGCAGCAGTAACCAGAATACCCGAGATACAATAGCCGCACTGCGCCGCCTGCTCGTCGATAAAGGCGGTCTGCAACGGATGCGGATTGCCGCGTCCGCCCAGACCTTCGATCGTAACTATCTGCTTGCCAGCAGCAGACCAGAGCGGCGTATCGCAGGCGGCGATTACATGTCCGTCGATGAGCACATTGCATGCGCCGCATTGATTGAGCCCGCAACCCAGGTGACTGCCGGTCAAACCCAGATTTTGCCGCAGCACATGCAGCAACGGCGTATCCGGATCGGCCGCTATATCGTGCTCCTTGCCATTCACGGACAAGCGAATGCTCTCACTCAACTGCTGCCTCCATACCGTTACGTGGCCGCTATCGTTTCATACGCGCGGCGCCTGACTGGCTGCCGATTGTCACTTGCAGGCCTTACCTTACATCTTCGATGGCAGGTACAGCGATATCTGCGGGAAGGCAATCAGGATGGCCATGATCACAACTTCGGCAGCAAGGAACCAGCCGACACCCTTGAAGATCGTCTCCAGCGGAATCTTGTCGCCCACGACACTCTTGATGACATAAACGTTGAATCCGACCGGCGGCGTCAACATGCCGATTTCAAGATATTTCACCACCAGCACGCCCAGCCAGATCAGATCCAGATCGAGCGCATCGAACATCGGCAGCAGGATTGGCAAGGTCAGCAGCAGTACACCGAGCGGATCGAGGAACATGCCAAGGAACAGGTAGATCAGCGAAGTGCCAACAACGAGCACGATGGGACTGAGGCCAATATCTACGATCGCCTGACCGAAATAATCAGGCAGGCCGGTGAAGGCGAGAAACTTGGTGTACATGACCGCACCCACGGCCACGAAGAAAATTCGGGCACTGGCCGATGCCGTTTCGCGCATGCTCTCGACGAAGTTCTGAACTGTCAGCCGGCCCTGGAGCAGTGCGATACAAAACGCGAGAAACGCCCCGCCGGCGCCCGCTTCCGTTGGCGTAACCCAACCCAGATACAAGCCGCCAATAATACCGCCGATCAGCACCAGAAGCGGCCATATGGGTACCAGTGAAGCCCAGCGCTCGCGCTTGAAATCACCGAACTCTGCCCGGTCTATTCTCGGCGCCAGTTCCGGATTCCACCAGCAGCGGCCAACGATCAGAAGCGTATAGACCACGGCAGTGAGAATGCCCGGCAACAGACCGGCGATCAGCAGCTTTACGATCGATACTTCGGCGAAAATACCGTAGAGCACAAACAGGATGCTCGGCGGAATCAGGGCGCCGAGCGTGCCTGCGCTGGCGACAACACCGGTAGCAAGACCCTTGTCGTAGCCGGCCTTCAGCATCTCTGGAATCGCAATGCGGCCCATCGCGGCGGCGGTTGCTACGGAGGAGCCCGACGCAGCGGCAAAGCCGGCACAGGCGAGATTGGCGGCAACGGCAAGGCCACCTGGAAGCGCACCGAACCACAGCCGCGCCGCACGGAACAGCGCTGAACTCAATCCCGCATTGTGGGCGATCGCACCCATCAGCAGGAACATCGGTATCGCGGTCAAGCTCCAGTGCGCAGCGAAATTGAAGGGCGTTTCCTTGGCGAGACCCAGCGCCACATCCACGTTTCGCACAAACGCCATACCAGCAAGCGCGACGCCGCCCAGCGCCACCGCAATTGGGACGCGGATTGCGATCAGGAAAATGACAACAGCAAGGCTGAGAAAGCCGATCTGCAGGGAGGTCATGTTGCGCTCGCCTCGCTCTTGTTGCGCATGCGCGCAAAACCAAGGACAATTTGCGCCAGAAGCTGTAGCGCAAAGCATCCAAAGCCGATAACGACGAACCAGCGGCTCTGCCATATCGAGATAAAGCCGAGGGCGCTTTCAGTCTGTTCGCGGATCTGCGTCTGTTCAATGGCGCTTTCCAGCGTCTTCCAGGTTACGATCCCAACATAAACAAGCGTGATGACCGCCACATAGGTATCGAGACGCAACAGAGCACGCGCCGACATGTTGCGCGTAAACAATTCCACGAAGATATGCCCTTCGTTCTTTACGATCCAGGCGAGTGGCAAGTAGCTCATCGCCACCATGTAGTAATTGGAAACAATTTCAATGGTGCCGAAAAGCGGTGCGCTCAGAAAATTGCGCGCGAAAACATCCGCGGTTACATGCAGCATCATCAGCGTGCCGACCACTATGGCGACCCACATCGCAGCCGAACTGAGCCAGTCGGCAAAGCGCTCCACTTTCTCCATCGACGTTTCCTGCTGGTTGGAGGGTCGGCGGGGAATCGCCGGCCCTCGTTTTTCATTCTTTATTTGTTGTTATGACATCGGCGCGGATCAGGCCGACTTTTCGCGCTTCAGCGCCTATAGCTTTTCGGGGTCCATCTTGTCGTAGATTTCACGCTTAAGTGCGGCTTCGAACTTCTTCTTGTCCGTACCGATATCTTTCGACAGCTTGCGCCACTTCACGATGACCTTGTCATAGGCGTCGAGAATCTTTGCGGCATCTGTGACGTTAAATTTCTTTGCCCGCGCGACGATGTCGTTGCGCTGGGCCTTTTCGCGCTTCGCTGCCAGCTCGTCGAAGTCCTTTCCGCCCTTGAAGAACTTGATGCCTTTCTTTTTCGCGCGCTCAAGGATCTTGCCATCGCTGATGATGTAGGCGTCAATAACGGCGGAAGCGACGGAAGCAGCGGAGGCATCAACATGCGCCTTGCGCTGTGCCGGCGTCATTTCGCGGAAGCGCTTTCGGCTGACGGCCAGATGCATTGCCGGCGCGCCCATGCCGAGCGGATAATCGACAATCGCCTTAACCACGTCCTCGTAGCCGTAAGAGCGCAGCCAGGAGGCTGCGCCGTGCACGCAGTCGAGCGCGCCACGCTGCAGCGCCTGTGTGGCTGCCGTCGGTGACATGGCCACCGGCGTTGCCCCGGACATGCGCACAAGCGCAACCCCACCACCGGCTGAACGAATTTTCAGGCCCTTCAGGTCAGCAACGGTCTTCACTTCCTTACGGCACATCATCAGATATGGCGTCGTTGCATAGCCGCCGAGCTGAACGAGATTGTTCTTCCTGGCTTCCTCGAGGCAGCCGGGGCAATGGAGAAGCACCGCTTCGTTGGAAGCCCCGCCAGCAGCAATCGTATCCTCACCGAACACCTGATAGCTGAAGATAACATTGGTTGAGGGAAGATTGCTTGGAGCAAACGGTGCAATGACGAAAGCACCATCGACGAGGCCTTCCTTGATGCCCGGAAGGGAGCCCTTCACATCGACCAACTGTCCGCCGCCGACGAACTTCCACGTGATAGCGTTATTGGTCGACTTGGCGATAGCCTTGCCCCATATCGGCAACGCATATCGCATCACGCCGTGCTTCGGGCTGATGAACGCGCCATAGACAAGTTCCTTGGCGCTGACCGGCGCAGCACCTGCCAGCGACATCGCCCCGGTTGCCAGCAGCGCAGCGGCAAAAAAGGATTTTCGCATAGTCCCCTC
>JAPOIA010000179.1 GCA_029979185.1 Alphaproteobacteria bacterium
GAACCCGCTTACTTCTCCGGTCGCATCACGTGCAGGCCGGGGCATAAAGCGGGTTCCGGCGCAAGGCTCGGGACCGGCGGAGATACGTCTCCTGCAAGAATTCGAAACCAGAAAGGGAAAACGACCATGATCAACAAAGCCACATTGGCCGCCATCGCGGCTGGCGCTGCCTTCGCAGCAACTCCGGCTGCCGCCCAGTCGGTTGGCATGGCCACAGCCAAGCAGGGCGCCTACACCTATTCCGCCGGCGCTGCGATCGCCAAGGTAGCTTCCGACAACGGCCTGTCGATGCGCATTCAGCCGTTCGCCGGCACCACCGCCTATGTTCCGGTTCTCGGCAAGGGCGAGATCGAATTCGGCCTCGCAAACCAGCTGACGACCTTCTATGCCCTCAAGGGCCAGGCCATGTTCAAGGGCAAGGCGCAGCCAAACCTGCGCGTCGTGACCGTAATGGTGCCGTTCGGTGGCGCATTCTTCGTCAAGAAGGACTCGCCCATCAAGACCATGGCGGACCTGAAGGGCAAGCGCGTTCCCGCCCGCTTCACCAGCGCCCGCGTCCTGCACATCCTCGTTGAGGGATCACTGGCCAACGCCGGTCTCAGCTACAACGATGTGAAGCAGGTGCCGGTGACGACCGTTCCCTCCAATGCCGACGCCTATGCGCGCGGCCAGACGGACGCTTTCTTCTTCGCCATCGGCGCTGCCAAGGTCCGCGAAGTCGACGCCAAGCTGGGCGGCCTGCGTGCATTGCCGTTCGATCCGAGCCCGAAGGCTGTCGCGGCCATGCAAAAGCATGTGCCGGTCGCTATCGTCTCCACCGTCAAGCCGCGCAAGGGCCTAGCCGGCTTCCCGGTTGCGACCCCGGCAATGGAATATGCCTATCTCGTGCTTACCAACTCCAAGGTGAAGGACGAAACGGTCTACAAGTTGGCCAAGATCATGCATGGCAACAAGAAGGCCCTGATGGCCGGCTTCCGCCCGCTGGCCGGCTTCAACCCGGAAAAGATGTCCCGCAACATGCCGGGCCTCGAATATCATCCGGGCGCGATCAAGTTCCTGACCGAAACCAAGCAGTGGCCGGCCAAGTAAGGCTGCCTGCCATCTGAAATCCGGCGCCGGGGCCATGGCGGTCCCGGCGTTATCCGTTTGGCGATCCAATCAGTTCGCAAGGGTATCCTGCCGTGAGCGCGCAAGACACGTCTTCCTCCGACACCAAACCTTCCAGCAGCCTGAAGCTCTACAGCATTCTCGGCAGCCTTCTGACGCTCCTGTCCGTTGCCTGGGCGCTGGAAATCCAGCTCATGGTTGGCCTCTACCTGTTCAACGAGCAGTTCCTGATCGCCATGCTGGGCGTTGCCTTGACGGCGATTTTCATCGGACTGCCCGCATTCGGCGAGGGGGAAAAGAAGAGCGTTCCCGCCTACGACTGGGTGCTCGCGGCTCTGGCGATTGCCTGCACCGTTTTCATCTACATCAAGTTTCCCGATTACTCCGAGCAGCAGAGCGACCGGCCGATTGACGGCCTGATTGTCGCCTTCATCCTTGCGGCTCTCGTGTTGGAAGCGCTGCGCCGCACGGTCGGCAATGTGCTGGTCATCGTCACCGCCTGCTTCATCATCTACGGGCTCCTCGGCCAGTTGATCCCCGGCGAACTGCAGGGCAGGCCGGTGAAGATCACCCAGCTCGCCTACTACCTGATCTGGGACGGCGGCTCGATGCTCGGCACGCCGGTGCTGGTGGCCTCGACCATCGTCATTGCCTTCGTGCTGTTCGGCTTCCTGTTGTTCGAATCCGGCGGCTCCGACTTCTTCACGGACGTTTCGCTCGCCCTTATGGGCCGCTACCGCGGCGGCTCGGCCAAGATCGCGGTTACGGCGTCGGGCCTGTTCGGATCGATTTCCGGCAGCGCGGTATCGAATGTCATGTCCACCGGCGTCATAACGATCCCGCTGATGCGGCAGGGCGGCTACCGTGCACAGACAGCCGGCGCGATCGAGGCGGTGGCCTCGACGGGCGGCCAGCTCATGCCTCCGGTGATGGGCATTACCGCGTTTCTGATCGCCGAATATCTGAACCTGCCGTATGGCGATATTGTCATTGCCGCAGCGGTTCCCGCTTTCCTCTACTATCTGGCGCTGTTCACGCAGGTCGATCTGGAAGCCGGCAAGCTGGGTCTCGTTGGACTTCCGGCAGAGGCACTGCCCAAACTGCGCAACATCATGGGCCGAGGCTGGGTGTTCATCATTCCGATCGTCGTTCTGCTGTGGACATTGGTCTTCGAAAACTGGTCGGCCGGTAAGTCTTCCGTAACCGCGGCCGTGCTGACAGTCATCATCGGCTACTTCCATCCCGAGACACGCCCGACATTCAAGGCGCTGGTGGACGGCCTGGTAGAGACCGGCCGGACGCTGATGGATCTCGTTGTCATCACTGCTATCGCCGGCATTGTGATCGGCGTGTTGCAGGTTTCGGGTCTGGGATCGAATTTCTCTCTGGTGCTGATCACGGCATCCGGCAATTCGCTGTTCATATTGCTGCTGATGACAGCAGGCGTCTGCATCATCCTTGGCATGGGCATGCCAACCGGCGTCATCTACATGATGCTGGCAGTGCTGGTTGCTCCGGCGCTGAAGGAGTTCGGGGTAACCGATCTGGCAGCACATCTTTTCCTGTTCTATTTCGGCTCGCTGTCGATGATCACGCCACCGGTTTGCATGGCGACCTTCGCGGCGGCGGCTATCGCGAAAACGGATTTCTGGGCGACCGGTTGGGCCGGCGTGCGGCTGGCCATTGTCGCCTATATCGTGCCGTTTGCGATGGTCTATCAGCCAGCCCTGGTCATGGAGGGCGAGTGGTGGCGCATCGTCCTGGGTATTGCGACGGCCAGTATCGGTGTCGTCGTCCTGTGTATTGGCGTTGCCGGATATTTCATGCGCATGCTGACCATGCCCGAGAGGGCCGCGTTCTTCCTTGCCGGTTTCCTGTGGATGGTGACGCCGGCTCGCGGAGAGGAGGGGCTGATCCTGCATCTCGCAGCGGCGGTCGTTACGGCAGCGCTGTTCTGGTGGGTGCGGCGGCAGGGTGCGGCAAGCGCTACTCCGGCGCAGTGAAGGCTGCACTTGTTTCATTTGCCATCCGGGCGCATCTGCGGTGTCGCGGGGCGATAACTAAATCTGCCGCGAAAGCGCAAGCCAGATGCCGCCGCCGACAAGGAATGTGCCTGCGCCCCGTTCTGTCCAGCGGATACGCGTGCGCGTCAGCATAGCCCCTGCGCGACCGGCAAGGACTGCATAGGCTCCGTCCAGCACCGTTCCGATAATCATGGCGATGGCGCCCAGCAGCAGGACCTGTGACGTGGTGTTGTCGCCGGGTGTGACGAACTGCGGGATAAAGGCGCCGAAAAACACAAAGGCCTTCGGATTGGACCAAAGCACGGTAAATCCCTGCCAGAAGTACGGTGACCATTGCGCCCTGGCGCTGTTTTCCGGCTGTCCCTTGGTAGGCAGCTGCAGAATACCCGTCTCGCGCAGGCTCGCTCGCCACAGCTTGACGCCGAGCCAGACGAGATAGGCCGCGCCGAGGAACTTGATCCATACCAGCACACCCTGAAAATTCTGCATGATGGTTTCGAGGCCGAAGGCGAGAAGCACCACCATGGTTGAAACAGCTGCCTGTGTGCCCGCAACGGTGGCCAGTCCGGCGCGCGTTCCTGCCCGCAGCGCATTGGCTACGATGACCGTGATTGTCGGTCCCGGTACGATGACGATCACGATCCAGGCGAGCGCAAATGTGGTCAGGGAGGCGAGGGGAACGGGCAGGTCGGCGAGCATCCCTGCGACTATAACGCCTCCGGCTGCCGCCGCCAGAAATTTTGTGTGCGCGCGTCCTGCATGTCCGCGTCGCCAGAGGATCGGGATGCAGCGGAATATGTTACCGTATTCAGGTCACCGGCAGGACGCCATCGGCATCCTGCCGGAAGTTAATTTCACCATGAGACTGGGCAAGTAGAGGCCAATGACCGGGAACATGATCAGCAGGGCGATCAGGATCAGGTCGCAGAGCAGGTAGGGTGCAGCTGCCAGCGCCACCTGTCCAAGCGTCGTGCCCCGCACCATGCCCATCATGATGAACAGCAAGAGCCCGAATGGCGGCGTTGTCGCGCTCATCTCCAGTGCCATAAGCACGATCAGCGAGAACCAGATCGGATCATACCCAAGCTGCGTGGCAATCGGATAGAAGATCGGCACCGTTATCAGCATCATGGATACCTGATCCATGAACATGCCAAGCACAATCAGCACGACCAGCATTGCCAGCAGGATGATCAGGGGAGCCAGCTTGAAGCTTGTGGCGAATGCAACGAGGCCCTGACTTGCGCCGGAAAGCGACAAGAGCTGGCTGAACACCGTGGAGTTCATCAGGATGAAGAATACCATGCCGACAACGCGGATGGTGCCCATCAGCGACTTCCTGATCGCATCCCATGTCAGGCACCAGTTGGCGATGGCAAGGATGATAACGCCAACAACGCCGAAAGAGGCCGATTCTGACGGCGTGGCCCAGCCCAGTACGATGAAGCCGATGACCATGAAGACGACCAGGCCCATCGGCATGATGTTCAGGACTATCTGCCTGATTTTCTCACCGAAAGAGGCCGGTTCGACATCGTAGCTCGGCGCCGAATCGGGCATCAGCTTCAGTTGCAGATAAATCGCGCCAATATAAAGGCCAGCCAACAGGAAGCCCGGGATGATACCGGCGACCAATAGCGCACCGACGTCGACGCCGGACAGGCTGGCGAGCAGCACACCGAGGGAGGACGGCGGGATGATCATTGCAAGGCCGCCGGTCCCGAGGATCGGTCCCATGGACATGTGCTTGGAATAGCCGCGGCGCTGCATTTCCGGCACCAGAAGCGAACCAAGCATGGCGGTGTTCGCCATGGTGGAGCCGGTCAGGGTCGAAAACAACGAGCCGCCACCAACCGTGAGGTAACACAGGCGGCCGGGAAGTTTGCCGAGCAGCTTGTCGAGTGCGTCGAATACGCGAATGGCAAGCCCGGTATGGAAAAACAACGATCCCATGAAGATGAACATGGGGATCGGCGACAATGTGAAAGTCGTGATCAGCTGTGGGGCGTTGTCAACGACCTGCGGAAGTTTCGTGTTAACTTCGTCCAGGAACGCGGATACGGACGAGTAATCGTGCACCACGAAGACAAGCGTGCCGACGATGTTGGTAAGCAGGAAAGTAAAGGCGACCGGGAAGCCGACCGCCATCCCGCCCAGTACGCATCCCATCAAGATGAGGCCGGCCCAATACCATTCCATGATCAGACGCCGTCCTTCACTTCGCCGAGGTCATAGGAGTAGTAATGCCGGCGGCCGGCGACATACATCAGGAACTCAAGGCTCACCATCGCAAAGCCGATAACCATGGGCAGGAACTGCAGCCAGTAGGGAACGTCGATGCTTCGCGTATCGAGCTGGTTGGTCGACCAGTTTTCCCAGAACAGCATGCAGGAGAAATAGGTGAACAGCGCCGCGGCCAGCATGCAGGTGATGTAGACAAGCATGGCCAGGAAGCGCTGGAGGAACTTCGGCAGGTTGGCAATGACCGCTTCGATCGCCACATGCCCCTTTTCGCGCACCAGGAACGGTGCAGAAAACATTGCTACATAGAGCAGGGCATATTCGACCACCGCAGAGGTAAACGCAGGCGGCCGTCCGCCGAGTGTGCGGATTGAAACATCCACGACTATCATTGTGAAGAGAACGGGAATGATGGCGCAGGCAATCCATGCCAACGCCATCGAAACCGTCCCAAGCGCGCGATCAAACGCTTTCATGTAATGGGCTGCCTATTTCTTGTGCCGGCCAGCCTGAGAGGCAAGGTCGACCTGACGTGCCGGCTTGCCTGGAATGTAGAGTAACGGACGCAATTTGTCGTAGTGCTCGGACTTTGCTTTCAGCTGTTTCAAGATGCCTTCATGGGCCAGTTCGAGATATTTGGCGGCTGCCTTTCCGGTCAGGACAATGTCCTGCACGCCGGCCTTCTTCAATTCTGCCTCTTCCTTCAGACGCTGCTTTTCGACGTAATTGACGGAATCGGTTTCATACTGCAGGGCTACCTTGTTGAGACAGGCCTGTTTTTCTTTTCCAAGATTGTCCCAAGTCTTCTTGTTGAAGGTCAGGACCTGGTTGGTCTGGTAGAAGTTCGGCAGAACGCGGTATTTCGCAACCTTGTGGAATCCCAGTGCAATGATGGATACGTCCGGGAAGCCGAAGCCTTCCACCG
>JAPOIA010000017.1 GCA_029979185.1 Alphaproteobacteria bacterium
GGCTGACCGCCCGGCGGCCTTTTCGGCCGCTGGCGCGCCTGTTTCCCGGTTCGAACTTTCTCCTTTCGGGCGCGCCACTATTTGCCTCACGCTTTTCGCTACGCTCAACGCTCCGGCGGGGCGGGCTGACCGCCCGGCGGCCTTTTCGGCCGCTGGCACGCCTGTTTCCCGGTTCGAACTTTCTCCTTTCGGGCGCGCCATTTCTTGCGCATAGCTTCGCTCTCCGTGCGACTTGGAGTTTGCCGCGTGCGAACTTTCTCCTTCGAGGCGCGCATCACCTTCCAAAACAGCTTGCGCATCGGCCGGATCAAGTCCGGCCTTTCTCGGCGATTGGGCGCGTTTGGCGGCTGCTACCGGTTTTGCTATGGTATCCGTATGGCTCGGACCTGGACCAACAGATTAAATCTGCGGATCGCAGTTCACTTCCTGCTGGCCTGCTACCTGCAGCCGGCGCATGCTGCGCAGACGGTACGGACCGTGGTCGATCTGTTCGAACAACGCATGCATCTGTATGTCGACGGCAACCTGCAAGCGACCTGGAAGGTCTCAACTGCGCGGCGCGGATACCGGACGCCGGTCGGAAGCTTCCGGCCAATCCGCCTAGAGCGCTACTGGCGGTCGAGAAAATACGACATGGCGCCGATGCCGCATTCGGTGTTCTTTCTTGGCGGTTACGCCATTCACGGCACCAACGAAATACGCCGGCTGGGCCGCCCGGTCTCTCACGGCTGCATTCGCCTGCATCCACGAAACGCGGCGCATCTGTTCTAAATGATCCGCCAAGCCGGACGCCAAAACGTACGTATCGTCATTCGGCGCTAGAAAGTTCCACCGTTTCATGCAAACGGCTTAAGCGAAAAAGGCGCACGCCTTGATACGCGCGTGACTCCGGTGAAACAGCCTATTCCGCCGGGCCGGAGCACGTGCGGCAATGCCGGACATGTCCGATCCCGCGATGCGCATATCGGCGCCAGCCGCACAGGCAAAGGCCTTGCCCACCGCACGGCGGACAACATCCGGCACGAGGATGGACGGGCGCGCCAGCGCGTGCAGTATGAAAGGAAAAGCGACTATTGCCCGCCGGCTTGCGATGCCGCGCATGATTTTCCGGGCAGCCTTGTCCGCAGTAATCTTGAATGGCTGCCAGCCAAGATGCTGGCTGGCAAGCGGCGTTTCGATGAAACCCGGACAGACCACGGTAATGCGGATACCGCTGCCATGCAGCACCTGTTTGAGGCCAAGCGCATAGGACACGATAGCCGATTTGCTGGCGCTATATCCCAGCGCGCAACCCAGGGGCGTCAGTCCCGCCAGCGACGATACAAATACGATATGGCCGCTGCCGCGGGTCCGCATGGCGGGCAGGATCGCATGCAGCGTATTCAGTGCTCCCCTGAGGTTGTTGTCGATGACCCGAAGCGACGTCTCAAGGTCTTCCAGATGCTCCCCTTCCTTGCGGCCATCGAAAATACCGGCGTTGATAAAGGCCAGATCGACCGGATGACGGGAATCGTAACCACTTATTGCATCGCGCAGGGCGGGTTCGTCGAGAATGTCCGCAACGGCCTGTTCGCAATCGGCACCGCGTTCGGCTACCTCTACAGCGACACCGGCGAGCCGTTCGGCATTGCGGCCCAGAAGACACAAGTGGGCGCCGCTGCTTGCATAGTTGCGCGCCAGAGCCGCACCAATGCCACTGGAAGCTCCCGCAATCAAAATACTGTTCATTCATCAGGTCCTGAAATATTTGTTCGTAAAGCAGTTATTCTGGCTTCCAAGGTCATGCGCCAGCGCAAATTGCCGCGCCCCTGTCTTATACTCAACTATTTGCGATCGGTCGGCTACAGCAACCTGGGGAATATATTCGGCCAATCGGCCAGCCTCGCAAGCTGTCATCGTCCCCACGTTCCCGCACAACTGACGCATTTGTAACTTGCGCTGCTCATGAAGCTCTGACTTGATTAAAATTCATGGTAAATGCGTCTGCCTGCTTTGGTGGAAATGATTTGCTGCGCCCGGATATCCTGTCCGAGGGCATTTTCCAGGGTTTTGACGTTGGGTATTTCCAAATACTTGTTGTCTGTCGCGGCAATGCTTGCGGTATGCGGATGCGCACTCAAACCGGATGATCCGGGCAAGCTTGCTCCGGACATGCCGCGTCGGTTCAGCGCCGGGGTGGCGGGCGCGGCGCCGCCGGTATCGATGCGCTGGCCCTCGCTGTTCGGATCACGGGAACTGACCGCTCTCAGCCGCGCCGCGCTGGAAGGCAATTTCGATCTCGAGGCAGCGGTTGCACGCATTCTGCAGGCCGATGCGCAGGCCCGGATCGCCGGAGCGGCGCTTTATCCGCAGATCGGCGCAAGCGGCAATGCATCCCGGCGCCTGTCTCCGGGCACCACGCGCTCCCCCTCGCCGCCATTTCGCGCAAGTGTGTCGAACTCGTTCAGTCTCGGCCTCAGCGCCAGCTATATCCTCGACTTCTGGGGACGCAACGCCCGGCTGGCCGAAGCGGGAAAACTGAATGCCATCGCCAGCCGCCACGACTACGATACCCTGTCGATTGCAACGCTTGCTGCGCTCTCGAATGCCTATTTCCAGGTTCTGGTGGCGCAGGAGCGGTTGCGTTACGCACGCAGCAATATCCGCTCGGCCACACAGACCCTCGACGCCATCAAGGCGCGCGTTGCGGTTGGCACCAATACTGCGCTGGATGTAGCGCAACAGGAAAGCATAGTTGCGAACCAGCGGGCGAATGTTCCAATCCTTGAACAGCAGGTACAGCAGAGCCGCAACCTGATTGCAGTGCTTCTGGGCCGGACGCCGCAATCCATGCGGGTGCGCGGCGGCAGCCTCAGCAGCCTGCGCCTGCCGCGGGTGCGCCCTGGACTGCCTTCGCAGCTTTTGTTGCGACGGCCCGATCTGGCGGCCGCGGAAGCGCGCCTGAAGGCGGCGGGCGCCAATATCGTCGCTGCCCGGGCAGCCCTCTATCCGGCCATTACCCTGACCGGCGAAACCAGCCTTGCAAGCCAGACGCTACGCAACCTGCTACGGCCGGAAGCCATCGGCGCCGCCGTGGCAGGCAGTGTCGCACAGTCGATTTTCAGCGGCTATGAACTGGAAGGCCAGGTCGAACTCAGCCTGGCGCGACGCGACGAACTGCTCGCCAGCTATCGTCAAACCGTGCTGTCGGCACTATCTGATGTCGAGAACGCGCTTGTCGCCATCCGGAAAACCGCCGAACAGGAGAGGCTGCGCGCCGCAGCGGTTCGGTCGGCCGAAACAGCGGCAAACATAACCCGGCAACGGTTGCGCGAAGGAACGATTGATGTGGTGACCCTTCTCAACACCCAGCAAACCCTGTTCAATGCCCGGGACGCCCTGACTCTCGTGCGATTCCAGCGACTTCAGGCCATCGTAAGCCTGTTCCAGGCTTTGGGCGGCGGCTTCAGCCAGGAGCCGGCCCGGGAAAGGGAACGCGCTGGCAAGGCAGTCGCAAAAAAGCCTTCGAATGATGAAAAGTCCGGCTCTCGCTTGTGGCCGGCATCATTTCCGCAATTCAAACCTGCCGATCCCGCGGCAGGCCATCAGGCCGCGCCGCAGATGCGCTCGAAAGTCATGACAGGACGATGAAAAAGCTGATCGCCTTTATGGTTCTGCTGGCAGGCGCAACGGGGTTTGCCCATTACAAGCATTGGCTGGACCTGCCTGTCTCCCAGTTGCCGCGTGAGACTCTTGCGGCAGGCGCAAAGCCATGGCGCGTTCCCTATGTCGCCGGCTGGCTGGCCAAACAGGATGAACAGAAGTCTGGCCGGCGCACGCGGCGCAAGCCGCCGGTCCCAGTCGTGGCCGCATTGAGCAAGAAGCAGGATGTTCCGGTTACGGCATCGGCTGTGGCAACCGCACGGGCGCTGAATTCCGTTATCGTGCGCCCGCAAGTGGACGGCACGCTGCTGGAAGTCAGTTTCCGCGAGGGACAGAATGTAACCAAAGGCCAAGTCCTGGCACGTATCGACCCATCCACCTATCAGGCGCAATACGATCAGGCGGTCGCGAAAAAAGCGCAGGATCAGGCCGAATTGGCGAATGCCCGCATCGATCTGGAACGCTACAACCGTCTGGCCAAAACCAATTTCGGATCGCGTCAGCAAGCCGACACCCAGCGCGCCAAGGTCGCCCAGCTTGAGGCCCAGGTCAAACTGGACCAGGCAATCATTGACAACGCCAAGATCATTCTCGACCGGACGGTCATTAGCGCGCCGATAGGTGGCCGCACCGGGCTACGCAATGTCGATGCCGGCAATATCGTACGCGCCTCCGATGCACAGGGTCTGGTGACGATTGCACAATTCGCGCCGATTTCCGTTCTCTTCACCCTGCCACAGCAGCAACTGCCGGCCATCTCCAGCGCCAAGAGCAGCGGCGCCGTCAAGGTCGAGGCGCTGGAAGCTGACGACAAGACGATCATCGAAACAGGTGTCGTCGAAGTCATCGACAACCAGGTCGATTCGACGACCGGCACGGTCAAAATCAAGGCCCGCTTCGAAAACAAGACCTCGCGCCTGTGGCCAGGCCAGTTCATCAATGTACGTGTCAATATTGGCTTGATCAGCGATGCAACAGTCGTACCGGCTGCCGCCGTGCAGCGCGGACCCGACGGAGCCTATGTTTATGTTGTCGACAAGGATGACAAGGCGCAGGTCCGCCAGATCACGACAGGACTGCAGACCGAAGCGCTGGCGGTCGTGAAAGCCGGCCTCAAGGAAGGCGAGCGCGTTGTGATCACCGGCTTCTCGCGCCTGTCCGGTGGCGAAAACGTGCGAGTTCGGATGCAGGACGAGCGCCGAGCCAGACCGGACCGGAGCGAACGGGCAGCGCCGCAACGCGGACGGGGATAACTTCTCACGAACGGAATGTTTCCATAGACCAGCAGGACCCGTATGAACGTTTCGTCACCCTTCATTCTGCGGCCGGTAGCGACGGGACTTCTCGCCGTCGCCATGCTGCTGTGCGGGGTGCTGGCCTATTACCGCCTGCCGGTCTCGTCCCTGCCGCAGGTGGATTTTCCGACGATCGTGGTGAGGACCCAGCTGCCCGGGGCCAATCCGGAAACCGTGACGTCGATCATTACCGCCCCGCTGGAACGGGCGCTCGGGCGCACGGCGGGTCTGGAGTCGATGACATCGACTTCCTCCTACGGGCTGAGCCAGATCACGCTGCAATTCAAACTGGAACGCAATATCGATTCCGCTTCGCAGGACGTTCAGGCGGCGATCAGCGCCTCTGCATCAACCTTGCCGAAGGGCCTGCCCTATCCGCCCGTTTATTCCAAGGTCAATCCCGCCGATGCGCCGATCGTATCGCTGGCGCTGGTTTCGGCGACATCGGATCTGCGCGTGCTGAGCGATCTGGCCGATACGCTGATTTCACCCCGCCTGTCCGAAGTCACCGGCGTCGGACACGTCACCATTCAGGGCGGCATACGACCGGCAGTACGCATTCAGGCAGATCTCGCAAGACTCGCCAGCTATGCCATCGGCATCGAGGAGTTGCGGCAAGCCATCGTCAACGCAAATGTCGCAGGCTCGAAGGGCACGCTCGACGGTACGCGGCAGTCGTGGATCATATCCGCCAATGACCAAATCGAGACTGCCGAAGCCTATCGCGACATTACCGTGGCGACACGCAATGGAGCGCCCGTGCGCCTGCGCGATGTCGCTACCGTTCGCGAAGGACTGGAGAACAATCACGTCGGCGGCTGGTACAATGGCCGCAAGGCGGTCATCCTGGACGTTCAGAAACAGCCGGGGGCCAATATCCTTGAGACGCTGGATGAACTGAACCGGGAAATTCCTCGCATCCGCCGCTTGCTGCCAGCCGGCATCGCATTTCAAATCGTACAAGACCGTACTGCGACGATCCGCGCTTCCGTGCGCGAAGTCGAGTTCCATTTGCTGCTCGCCATTGGGCTGGTAATTCTTGTGGTGCTGCTGTTCCTGCGGTCATTCCGTGCAACCGTCATCGTCGGCGTCACCCTGCCGCTATCGATCATCGGCACCTTCGGGATCATGTATCTGGCAGGTTTCAGCCTGAACAATCTGACATTGATGGCGCTGGTCATCGGTACAGGCTTCGTCGTCGACGACGGCATCGTGATGACGGAGAATATCGTCCGCAATCTCGAGGATGGAAAGAACCCGCTGAGGGCGGCGCTCGATGGCGCACGCGAGATCGGCTTCACCGTTATCTCGCTAACCTTCTCGCTGATCGCTGTGTTCATCCCCCTGCTGTTCATGACAGGACTGGTGGGCCGTCTGTTCCGCGAATTTGCCATCACACTGACCATTGCGGTCGTTGTATCCGCCGTCGTATCGCTGACACTCACACCCATGATGTGCGCTCACATGCTGCGTGGCCGAGACGAGAGCCGCCAGTTCCGCCTGCTGCATGCCTTTGGCAACGTCATGGAAGCTCCTATCCGCTGGATGGCGTCTTTCTATGCCTGGTCGCTGCAATGGGCGCTACGACACCAGCCCACGATGATCCTGTTCACCGTGGCAACGGCGGCCCTGACTGTCTGGCTGTATTATGTCGTCCCGAAAGGCTTCCTGCCGCCGCAGGACAACGGGCTGATCAGCGCCGTGCTGGAAGCTGCACCCAGCACATCCTTCACCAGAATGCGCGAACTACAGGAACAGACAGCCCAGCGCATCCGCCGCGACAGAGATGTCGCAAATGTCATTTCCGTCCTGGGAATCGGGACGCTCAATCCAACGATCAGCACGGCGCGCCTCACAATCGTCCTCAAGCCGCGCGAACAGCGCACCAGCAATGCGGCAGAAATCTCCGACCGGCTGCAGGACAGTGCGGCGGAACTGCCAGGCGTCAAGCTGTATCTGGAAGCGCTGCAGGATATTCAGATTTCATCGCGTTCCAGCCGCTCGCAATATCAATACACGTTGTCGGGCGCCGACCAGACAGCACTGGCGGAATGGACGACAAGGCTGCTGGCGGAACTCGCTACGTCACCTTTCCTGCGCAATGTCGCGCGGGAAAGTCAGGATGGCGGATTGCGCGCGCATGTCGAAATCGACCGGGAAAAGGCCGGACGTCTAGGTGTGTCCATACAGGATATTTCCAATACGCTGAGCAGCGCCTTCGGCGAGCGGCGGATTTCCACCATCTATGCACAGACCAACCAGTACCGTGTAATACTGGAAGCCGACCCGGCCTATCAGAACGACCCGTCCGCCCTGTCGAAAATGTATGTGACGGGCGCCAACAACGCGCAGGTGCCGCTCAGCACCATTGTACGCATTACCCGCACTATCGCGCCACTGGTCATTGCCCATCAGGACCAGTATCCGGCATCGACCATCAGCTTCGATCTTGCGCCCGGTGTGTCACTTGGGCAGGCAGTGACCGCCATTGGCGAGGCTACCGAGCGGATAGGCATGCCCGAAACGTTGTCGAAAACATTTCATGCCGATGCGGCGGAATTCCAGCGCGCACTGTCAACGCAGGTATGGCTGATGATCGCCGCCATCGTCTGCATATATATCGTGCTCGGCGTGCTTTACGAGAGTTTCATCCATCCCTTCACAATTCTGACTACACTGCCATCTGCCGGCGTCGGAGCACTGCTGGCGCTGGAATGGACCGGACAGGACCTGTCGATCATCGCACTTATCGGCATCATCCTGCTGATGGGCATCGTGAAGAAGAACGCGATCATGATGATCGACTTTGCCATCGACGCCCAGCGCCATGGCGGACTGGATGCCCATGAAGCAATCGTGCGTGCCTGCCGGTTGCGTTTCCGCCCGATCATGATGACGACGCTGGCGGCGCTGCTTGGCGCACTACCTTTGGCGGCGGGCACAGGCATCGGCAGCGAGCTGCGCATTCCGCTTGGCATTTCCATCATCGGCGGCCTGCTGCTCAGCCAGTTGCTGACTCTCTACACGACGCCAGTCATCTATCTCGGCTTCGAGAAGCTGCGCGACAGAAAGCGCCAGGCTGCTATGGAGGCAACAGCCGGGTCTGCGCCACAGCCAGCGCCTGCCAACACCGGTGCCGCTGAATGAGCAAGCCGCCTAAACACGCACTGGACGGGCAAGGCGAGAGCCGCATCAGCGCCGACATTTCCTCGGTTTTCATCCTGCGGCCAGTGGCTACAACCCTGCTGGCAATCGCCCTGATGCTCGGCGGGCTGATCGCCTTTCCGTTCCTGCCGGTCGCCAATATGCCGGCCGTCGAGTTCCCCACCATGCGGATCACAGCGACGCGACCGGGAGCCGATCCTTCGACGATGGCGGCCAGCATCGCTGCGCCACTGGAGCGAACACTCGGATCGCTTGAGGGCGTGCGCGAAATAACCTCGACATCCACCACCGGACGCACGCGCATTCGCATCCAGTTTGCCCTGTCGCGGTCCATGGACAGCGTCGCGCGCGACGTTCAGGCCGCCCTGAATGCGGCGGTGCCGGACCTGCCAGCGGACCTGACGTCGTTTCCCAGCGCCCGTAAATTCAATCCGGCAGCGCGGCCCATTCTCATCCTGGCGCTGACGTCAAAGACGCAGCGCATGGGTGAATTGTACGATCTGGCCGAAACGCTTGTCGCCCAGCGCATTTCGCAGGTCAGGGGCATTGGCGACGTGACGGTGAATGGCGGCGAACAGCCTGCCGTGCGGGTACGCGCCGACCCCGCCCGCATCGCCGCCATGGGCATTTCGCTCGATGCGCTACGCAGCGCCATCGCGACATCCGGCACGCCGACACCGCTGGGCGCCTTCGACGGTCTGCAGCGGCGCGAAACCCTGTCCATGGACATGCCGCACCTGGAACCGCGCGACTACGAAAATATCGTCGTGCAGAGCAAGGACGGGAAGGTCGTTCGACTCGGCGAAGTCGCGAAGATTACCCTTGGCGTCCGCAATACGTTTTCAGCGGGCTGGTATAACGCCAGGCCGGCTGTCATCCTGTCGGTCACGCAGGAGCCAGGCGCCAATGTCATCGAAGCCATCGACGGGGTGCAAGCCATACTGCCCACCGTACGCAAGCTGATGCCAGCGGGTGTCGAGCTGTCCGTGCTGGCCGACCGGGCGCAGACGATCCGCGCCTCGGTGGCTGACATGGAACATACTCTGCTCCTGTCCATTCTGCTGGTGACGCTGGTCGTCTTTCTGTTTCTGCGGCGGCTGGCGACGACGCTGGCGGCGGCCGTAGCCGTACCTCTGTCGCTTGCCGGAACATTCGGCGCCATGTGGCTCGCGGGATTTTCCATCGACAACCTGTCGCTGATGGCAATCACCATTGCAATCGGCTTCGTCATCGATGACGCCATCGTGATGATCGAGAACATCCACCGCAATATGGAGGCGGGCGCCAGCGGTTTTCAGGCTGCCATGACGGGTGCGCGGCAAATCGGATTCACCGTCGTCTCGATCAGCCTGTCGCTCGTTGCGGCTTTCATTCCCTTGCTGTTCATGCCGGGTATTATCGGGCGCGTGTTCCACGAGTTCTCGCTTGTTATCGCAATCGCAATCCTGATCTCCATGGTCGTTTCGCTGACGGTTACGCCTGTTATTTGCGCCTACTTCCTGAAAGGGGAAGATGGACGCAGTAAGAGCCTGTTCGATCGCGCGGTCGAGGGGTTCCTCAACCTGCTTCTGGCCGGCTACGCCCGTTCGCTCCGCAAAAGCTTGCGCCATCCGTGGCTGATGCTCGGGGTTTTCGTCGCCATCCTCGCTCTCACGGTGCAAATGTACCGAACGTCGCCGAAGGGGTTCTTCCCGCGCACCGATTCCGGCCTCTTGTTCGTCTGGTTCGAGGCGGGATCGGATTCCTCTTTCAGTTCAATGTATCCCTTGGCGCGGCGCGCGGTGCAGACCATCATGGCGGATCCTGCAGTAGATTCGGTGGCCACCTACGTCGGTAGCGGCCTGTCCGTAAACTCCGGGCGCATGCTGGTAGCGCTGAAGCCAATCAGTGAGCGCAAGGTGCAGGCCAATGCCGTCGCCAACCGATTGCGCCGCGCGCTTGCGCGTATCGGCGGCCTCTCTTCGTGGGTGTTCGCCATCTCCGATATCCGGATCGGGGCACGCCAGTCCCGCTCCGTCTATCAGTTCACGCTGTGGAGCAGCGACATGGAAGCGTTGACCGCGGCGGCGCGGAAGGCAGAGGAGCGGCTCAAGAAACTCACCGAAATCACCGACGTTTCCAGCGACCTGGAACAGGGCGGGTTGAAAGCCAATCTCATCATCGACCGCAAGAAGGCCGCCCAGCTGGGCGTCAGCGTCAAGAGCATTTCCGATACGTTGAGCAATGCCTTCAGCCAGCGGCAGATTGCCTCCGTTTACGGCGACCGCAACCAGTACAAGATCATTCTGGAAATCCCCGAACATCGGCGCCGAGAACCGGGGGACCTTGCAGGGCTCTATGTTCCCGGCGCCAACAATACGCAGATCCCGCTGCGCGCCATAGCCCGCGTCGAGCAGAAGGTCGCCACCATTTCAGTCGATCACCAGGGAGCCTATCCGGCAATCACCATTTCCTACGATCTCGCCGAAGACGTAAAGCTGGATACGGCAACGCGCGCCGTCGAAAATGCTGTCCACGAACTCAATTTGCCCGACATCATACGTTTCGATTTTGCCGGCGACGCCAAGGCATTCAAGGAGAATTCCCGCAACCAGCTCTGGCTGATACTGGCGGCGCTTGTAGCGGTCTATCTGATACTCGGCATCCTGTATGAGAGCCTGATCCACCCGCTGACCATCATATCCACCTTGCCGTCTGCCGGGCTTGGCGCGCTCATCGCCCTGCGCGGTTACAATCTCGACCTGTCGCTGGTGGCGTTCATCGGCATCATCATGCTGATCGGCATCGTCAAGAAAAACGGTATCATGATGGTAGACTTCGCCATTTCAGCCGAACGGGAGCAAGGTCTCGCCCCGCGCGATGCGGTCTATGAGGCCTGCCTCAAGCGTTTTCGTCCGATTCTCATGACAACACTCGCGGCCATGTGCGGGGCGTTGCCGCTTATGCTTGGCACAGGGCCCGGATCGGAACTGCGCGTACCACTTGGCGTTACCGTGGTCGGCGGGCTGGTGCTGTCGCAAATTCTGACACTGTATACGACGCCAGCCATCTACCTGCTGATGAGCCGCTTTACCCATGCGCGAGAACCAAGCCGCATGCAAAAACTGATGATGCGCGAGGCACCCTCGCCTGCCCGTTCCGAGGCGCCTGCAACGGTGTCCTGATCACGGCAAACCACGCTTCAGGTCCTGCGAAAAACCGTTCCATCGGGCAGGAAATCCCTTTATGGTCCGGGCAATTCGAATTGCCGGGTTACGAGTCCGGCGGCAGGCGCGGGAGGGCGAGCAATCATGAAACCGTTTGGACTGGCGGAGCCGGCATCCCTGAAGGACGCTATCGCCATGATCGGCGATGCAGACAGCGGCGTGCGGCCGATAGCCGGCGGCTCGGCGCTGATGCTGATGATGAAGCCGGGTATTCTGCAACCGGAAACGCTGGTGAGCCTTCGCGGGATCGAGCCACGTTATTCCTCGATCGAGACAGCCGGCGACGGCGGCTTGTTTATAGGTGCAATGACCACCCTGCGCCGCATGGAACTGTCCGCGGATGTGGCGCGCCACGCGCCTGTCGTCACGCAAGCACTACGGCGACTATCGAACGTGCGCGTGCGCAACATCGCCACCCTTGGCGGGCATCTAGCTCACGGCGATCCCCATCTCGACCTTCCGCCCGTGCTGATCGCCCTTAGAGCGAAAGTTCATATCGCAGGCCGCGACGGCGAACGGCAAATAGACGTGGAAGATCTTTTCCGGTCCTATCTGGAAACGTCCCTCGATAGCGGCGAACTCATTACCGGCGTCACCGTGCCGGCGCAAGGCAATCGCAAGAGCGCCTATATCAAGCATACCACCCGCTCCGCCGACGACTGGCCGGCGCTGGGACTGGCTGTTTCCTTTTCCCTGGACGGCGATGTGCTGCGCGATGTGCGCGCCGCCATCGGAGCCGCAACGGATATTCCCCAACGGCTGAAAAGCGTCGAAACAGCGCTCGAAGGCAAGCGCGCCGCGGATGCGCTGCAGGGTGCTGGCGATGCGGCGGCAGCGGAAGCACAGGTGCATTCTGATGCGCGCGGCAGTGCCGCCTACAAACGCGAACTCATTCGCGTCTTTACCGGTCGCGTCATACGCAAGGCGATGGAATCCGCCGCGGGAGGAACGATCTGATGGCAGGAACCACCACAACAGTCGGGCGCTCGTTTCCGCGCATGGAGGGCCGGGCCAAGGTTACAGGCCGGGCCGAGTATGTCTATAACTTGCGCCTGCCGAACATGTTGCACGCCAAGGCCTGCCGCAGCACGATTTCGCACGGACGAATCCGCTCCATCGACACCAGCGCTGCCGAAGCAACGCCCGGCGTTCATCATGTCGTCACCGGGGCGGACATCTGCAAAGTTCTACCGGAACCCTTTTACGGTCCGGCCTTTCACGATCAGCCGATCCTGGCGCTTGAGAAGGTGCGCCACTACGGCGAGCCTATCGCCGTCGTCCTCGCTGCCGATCCGCATGTCGCCGAACTGGCAGCGCAGCGCATCGTTGTCGACTATGAAGAACTACCAGCCGTGTTCGACGAAGTCGAGGCGATGACCTCGGACGTCATCGTTCACGAGGAGCTTAAGCCCGCAGGCACATTTGCCGACCTCAAGCACCTCGCCGGCAAGCGCGACACCAATCTGGCGCTCGACTATCACCTGCGGCATGGCGATGCCGACAAGGCCTTTGCCGAAGCTGACCGTGTCTTTGAGCATACGTTCTCGACCCAGCAGACCATGCATACGCCGTTCGAGCCCATGATCGCGATTGCAGATGTGCGCAACAGTGCCGCCACGGTCTATACGTCGACGCAAAGCCCGTCCTTCGTGCGCTACGAACTGGCGCGCCTGCTCGGCTGGCCAGAAAGTTCGGTACGGGTAAAGACCTCGCATCTCGGCGGCGGGTTCGGCGCAAAGGTCTATGTAAAGACCGAAGCTCTGGCGCTTGCACTGTCGATGATTGCGCATCGTCCAGTGCGGCTGGCGCTAACGATGGAAGAGCAGTTCTATACCATCACCAAACATCCGAGCACCTTCCGCATCGCCAGCGCCGTCGACAAGAACGGCAAGGTAACGGCGCGCAAATGCGAAGTTTGGTGGAACGGCGGCGCCTATGCGGATATCGGTCCGCGCGTAACGCAGAAGTCCGGTTTCACCGCCGCCGGTCCTTACAACATCGACAATGTCTCGATCGATTCCTATGCGCTGTATACCAACCGGCCACCGGCCGGGGCGCTGCGCGGGTTCGGCATTCCCCAGCTCGTATGGGCCTATGAAAGCCATACCGACATAATCGCACGCGAGATGGGCATCGACCCGGTCGATTTTCGTAAACGCAATATCCTGCGCAACGGCAGGATGCAGGCTGTCGGTACGGTCGTGAAAGATGGCGAGTTCGAAGCGATACTGGACGAGCTGGCCAAGCGCATGGACTGGGACAAGCCATTCGATCGCGGATCGGGAACCGTACGGCGCGGACGCGGCGTCGCCATCGGCTTCAAGGCTTCGATATCGCCAACGACATCGAGCGCCATCGTCGCCGTAAACGCAGATGGATCGTGCATCGTCTATTGCAGCACGGTCGACATGGGCCAGGGTTCGGACACCGCCATGGCGCAGATCGCTTCGGAAGTGCTCGATATACCGATGGAGAAGATCCGCGTAGTCAATCCGGACACGGATGTCACACCCTACGACATGTCGACGCTCGGTTCGCGCTCGACATTCCACATGGGGCATGCGGTCCGCCTTGCGGCAGCCGATGCGAGAGAAAAACTCCTCGCGCTGGCCAAGGAAATCGGTCTGCCGGAAGGGCACAATACGCCGGTTCCGGAGTTGTTCGTGCGCAAGTTCGGCATGAGCGCCGGCGCTATCATCGGGTCTGCCAATTACATTCCCGACTTCACGCCGCCGAACTATTCAACCGGCCAGTCCCCCAATGCGACACCGTTCTGGATGTCCGGCGCGACCGGCGTCGAGGTCGAGGTAGATACCGAGACCGGCCAGATGCGTATCCTGCGGATGATCAATGTCTGCGACATTGGCAAGGCGATCAATCCGGTTGTGGTGGAAACGCAGATTTCAGGCGCCGCCGTCATGCAGCTTGGGTTCACAGTCAGCGAGGAAATGGTGATCGAAAACGGCCAGCTGACCAATCCCTCGCTGGCCGATTACAGGATACCTGGCATCTTCGACATGCCCAGCGTCATGGAAAGCGGCTTTGTCGCAGCCGACCAGCAGAATGGGCCGTTCGGCGCGAAGGGCGTTGGCGAATCCGGCACCTTCGGGGTATCGCCCGCCATCGCCAACGCTATCGAGGATGCTGTGGGCGTTCGAATCACGAAAATGCCGATCAAGGCTGAAGCCATTTATCGCGCCCTGTGCGTGAAGCAGGGACGGGAGCTGAGCGATGACTGACACCAAGAATTCGCGGCGCACAATACGCTTCACGCTCAACGGCCGTCCGGTCGCTGCCGACATCGGCTTGAACCAGAACATCACCGAAGTGCTGCAGGACAGCTTCGGCCTTGGCGGTTCGCGCGAAAGCTGCGGCCAGGGCCTTTGCGGCTGTTGCACGGTGATCATGGATGGCAAGGCTGTTACCGGCTGCCTGACGCTGGCTGCCTTTGCCGATGGTGCTTCCGTGACGACAGTCGAGGGGCTTGCCGACGGTGAGACTCTCAGCGCCGAACAGGAGGCCTTCATCGAGACCGGGGCCTTCCAGTGCGGTTTCTGCACACCTGGATTTATCCTGATGACAAAGCAACTGCTGGATGAAAACCCCGATCCGGACGACGAAGAGATCCGGCATTACCTGTCCGGAAATCTGTGCCGCTGCGGCGCCTATCCGGAAATCGTCAAGGCTGTAAGGCTGGCCGCCGGCAAGCGCCGGAACGCCTGAGGCATCGCCTTGTTTCGGGATGGCCGCGTCGGGATTTCGCGTCCTGGCACATTAAGTTATCCACAGGCGTCACAAGGGCGTCGCAGTAGTGGCCTACCTGTTGTCCCGCTGCCGTCCGCCTACCCCCAGCGAACAGGTCCCCCATACCCCGGTAGCAATTTGCGCCAGGCGAGTGATCCCTGGCGCTTTTTTTGTCCGGATTTCGTATGGAAACTGCGTGGCGGATATTGCGAGTTGGGACTAGTCGGGATCCATGAAGGTAAGGCGGTTGAAAAATCCATGGCCGCGGCTGTGCGCTTTACGCCCGATGCTTGCAGCAGGAATTTTCTGCCTCATCGGACTGACGACGGCAGCCGTAGCCGAGGCGGACCGCAACGACACTTTCACATTCGCAGCCATCGGCGACATGCCCTACGAACTTCCAGGCAAGCCTGAGAAGTTCGAACGGCTGATTGCAGCGATCAACCGGGCCAGCCCTGCCTTCACCGTGCATACCGGTGATATCATCTCGGGACAGACCCGGTGCAGCGACGAGCATTTCGCACAGGTGCGGAAATTGTTCGACCGATTCGACAGCTCGCTGGTCTTCACGCCGGGCGACAATGAATGGACCGACTGCCACCGGCTCTTGGGGGGGGACGATACGATCCGCTGGAACGGCTGGCGGCGATCCGGAAGATTTTCTTCGCCAATCCACGTGAGTCACTCGGACGCCGCCCTTTGGCCATGCAGTCGCAAGCGTTGCTGCAGCCACGGCGATTTTCCGCCTATGTTGAAAACCGCCGGTTCATGAAGAACAACGTGCTGGTCGTGACAGTGCATGTGGTTGGATCGCGAAACAATTTCCGCCCGAAGAACAAGGCTGCGATGGCCGAATTCAAGGCGCGCGACTCAGCCAATCTGGCCTGGATTGCGGCGGGCTTCGCAGAAGCCACGCGGACGAAGGCAGCCGGAATCGTGTTCGTCTGGCAGGCCAATGTTCACGCCCCCCCTGTCTGGAATCGCGGTGCGCCATACCATCAGGCATTTACGGGTACGATCCGGGCCATCCATGCCGGCTCCGAAACATTCCGGAAGCCAGTCCTGGTTGTTTCCGGCGACTTCCATTTCTATGATGTTGCGCCGTTTCTCGACGTGGACAAAATGCCCGTGCCGCATGTGACGCGGCTACAGGTCTTCGGGGCAGGCCAGGTTCACGCCACCCTGGTGAAGGTCGATCCGCACAGCCAGAATGTTTTTTCGTTCATGCCACTAAAGGTGTCCGGTAACTAGGTTCGCGTCTGACGACCTCACGGGGACCGCATAAGTCTCTGAACAAGCGAAACATATCATCGAGATGCGCAATCGCCACCGAGCAGCCAGCCGCTACTTTTAATAATTGGTTAACCATAAAATTCAAAATTCACTTGTATGTGATAATTTAGTCACTATTCCGGAGCAATCTGCCGGCATAAAGTGTTCCATCGGATGCGGTTCCTCCAGGCTGCATTCAGGAACCGGAAGCGAATTAGCGCCAGCTATCCCCCCAATCGTCTTCCGAGGTAATAGACGCCGGACCATTCCCCTGGGTCCGGCGTTTGCCTTTTAAGGGCTCGCCTTGTCTTTTTCAGGGCCCGCCTTGTCTTACAGCGCCGAAGCGATCTCATCGACAATTGCTGACGCGGCAGCTTTGGGATCAGGAGCCTGGGTTACCGGCCGTCCGACCACAAGATAATTTGCGCCCGCGGCTATCGCCCGGGCGGGCGTCATAACACGCTTCTGGTCGCCGATTTCTGCACCAGCCGGCCGTATCCCAGGGGTGACAAGCAGCATATCTGGCCCGAGCAACGAACGCATGGCTCTTGCCTCTTCCGCCGACAGGACGATGCCATGCACCCCGGCGGCCTTGGCCTGACCTGCCCGCTTTGCGACGAGATCGCGAACGCCAAGCGCATATCCGGCGTCCTGAAGATCGCTATCGTCGCTGCTGGTCAGCACCGTGACAGCCAGCAACTGCAGGGACGACGTTCCGAGCGCCCCGCGAGCCGCTTTCATGGTCTGCGGATAGGCATGAATTGTCAGGAAGGTCGCTCCCATATTGGCGACCTGGGCGGTTGCGCTGGCAACCGTGTTGGGAATGTCATGCAACTTGAGATCAAGAAAAACCTTCTTGCCGGCGGCGATCAATTCGGATGCCAGCGGCAGGCCACCGCCATAGGCCAGTTCCATGCCGATCTTGTAGAAGCTGACTGTATCGCCGAGTTCAACGACAAGCTTGCGGGCGGCATCGGGAGACGGCAGGTCGAGTGCGACGATCAGCCGGTCTCGCGTTTCAATCGCCGAGACGGGGGATGCATGTGAAGGTGTCATGGGAGCTCCGGTCTGCGCTATCGCTGTTTTCTACCGGAACTCATAAAACAACGGGCGCGCAATTGCGAGACGTGCGGAAAACCGATCTGCTGCCAATCGCTCGCAGTCAGCGCAAATGAAACGGGGTGGTCGATCGATTGTTTAGCGCTTGTCGCGCCGGTTTTCGCCCAGCCGGCGTATCAGGGAGATGGCCGACCGCAGGTGGCGGTCGAACCGGGCATCCAGCCGATTGCTTTCGCGAATGTGAGCGGCGCGCAGTTCAACATCGATACGCACGCTTTCGCGCGCCAGACGCAGATCGCGTTCGATCCGGTCCCGCTGTTCCAAAAAGCCGTCGCGAACGCGGAACGTGTGTTCCTTCAACTTGTCGAGAAGCCGTTCTCCCTCGGCAGAGATCGAGAACGACCTGCGAGCATCCTCCAGCGAAACGACTTCACCCGCTGGCTTGTAAACCCAGACGCGGGCCGGGGGAATGTTCAGCCACACCGGTGGCGATGCTTCTGCCAGAAAGACGAATGGATCGGCGTTCCTGGGACGGCGCGGCACCGGCGAAACCATCCCGTAGGTAAACTGGATGACATTGCCGCCCGGACCAAGCAGGGCGAATGCATCCTTCAGCATACCGATGCGATCGGCTTCCTTCTTGTTCAGGAGCGGCAGGCTTGAGACAACAGCCGCAGCCGGTTCCTCGACCAGACCCGCAAGGGTTGCCGGCAAATCATAGGCATCGCCCTGAATAACCGTCGCGCCGGGAAAGCGCTCCTGCAACAAGGTGCAGAATGCCGGATCGTATTCCACGAGTATGAGACGTTCTGGCGCAACGCCACGCTCGATCAAAGCCTGGGTTACCGGACCGGTACCCGGTCCCAGTTCGATAACCGGCCCAGGCAATGCGGGATCGACATAGCGTGCCATCATGCGGGCGAGATACTTGCCGGACGGCGAGACCGCCCCGGTTGTACCCGGGTTGCCGACCCACGCCTTCAGGAAGCGGGCCTCATCGGAAAACAGCGCATGAAAGGCAGGGCCGCGCGCACGTTTGCTTTCGGCAGTAGGCATGTTCAAGAGGTGTTCCCGTTACCAACTGGGCGCGCAGTCCGCGTGCTGATGTTGTATTCGACGCCAGTTTTTATGATGTTAATTTACACACTTAAAATCGCTAAAAAATCTATCTGCGTCAAGAATCTGTCACATTGGTGGCAACCCTTTGCAGAACTTTCTGCATGGCGGTCTGAATGACGGTCTGACCGGCGGCCTCAGGTGCCGCTAACCTTGTCGAACAAGTCCTTCATTTTAGAGAAGAAACCGGACGCCTCAGGCTGGGTCTTGTTGGATGACTCCTTTTCGAATTCATACAACAGTTCGCGCTGGCGCTTGGTCAGGCTCTGCGGTGTTTCCACCACTGCCTGCACGTAAAGATCGCCTGTCTTGCGCGAACGAAGCACCGGCATTCCCTTGCCGCTCAGGCGGAACTGGCGGCCGGACTGGGTGCCCTCCGGAACCTTGACCTTTGCCTCGGCCCCTTCGATCGTATGTAGCGTGAACTCTCCACCAAGCGCAGCCTGGACCATGGAAATCGGCACCCGGCAATAAAGGTCCGCCCCGTCGCGCTGGAAGAACGGGTGCGGCTTGATGGCAAGAAAAATATAGAGATCACCGGACGGACCGCCCTGGGGACCGGCTTCGCCCTCGCCGGAGAGGCGGATGCGGGTGCCATCCTCGACGCCAGCGGGAATATTGACCGTCAGGGTCCGCTCGCGGCTGACCCTGCCGCCTCCAGAACAGTTCGGACAGGGCGTTTCGATGGTCTGGCCGCGGCCCTGACAGGCCGGACAGGTCCTTTCGATGGCGAAAAAGCCCTGCTGGGCGCGCACACGCCCAGCCCCGCCACAGGTCGCACAGGTCTTCGGTTTGGTCCCGGCCTTGGCCCCGGTTCCGTCGCAGGGTTCACAGGACACTGCTGTCGGCACCTTGATCGTACTGGTTTTGCCGGAAAAGGCGTCTTCCAGGGTAATTTCGAGATTATAACGCAGGTCGGCGCCGCGCTCGCGCCCACCGGAGCGTGAACGGCCACCGCCGAAACCGCCAAACAGGTCTTCGAAAATATCCGACATGGAGGAGGCGAAACCGTCCATACCCGCGCCTGCGCCAAAACCGCCCTGCTCAAATGCAGCATTGCCATACCGGTCGTATGCGGCGCGCTTTTGCGGGTCTTTCAGGATCTCGTAGGCGTGATTGATTTCCTTGAATTTCGCTTCGGCCGTAGCATCGCCGGGATTGCGATCGGGATGATATTGCATCGCCAGTTTGCGAAACGCCGATTTCAGTGTGGCGTCATCTGCGCCTTCGGAAACACCGAGCGTTTCGTACAGGTTCTTATCCATCGGATGGTCCCAGTTTGCAGTCCGGCGCGGGCAAGGGTGCCTTGAGCGACTTTCACGGCAAGCCCTTCGCGAAAAACGGGATAGCCGCTGCATTCCCGATGTAGGGAATCATTTGCCAAATTACTATCCCGAAACACAGGAAATTATGTATTACCGGCACCGATTCTGAAGGTACGAGCCACTTTTCCCTGCAATGGCGAAGGCGCAGCCGTGAGAGCATCATTCAAGCGACGCGCCGCCCATCGCTCGTACCAGTGGAACGAGCACCATGCGAGAAGTACGCTGAGCGCCACCGGCACGGGCATGAAGACATAAAAGTTCATGCCTAGCGGCGCGAAGACCTTCGGCCACAACAGGTTGTAGGTAATGACCTCGACAACCGGATGAAGCAAGTAGATGCCGAAGGAAACCGTGGCCGCAGGGGCAAAAATATCCAGCCAATAGGCTTTTTCCGGCGCATTTCGCTCGCAGACAGCGGCCAGATACAGGGCTGCCATGATCATCAGCATTCCCAGATAGGGCGGCGCGTCCAGCTGCAGGGCAATGATCGCCGAGATCAGCACGGCCCATGGAACCAGATGCGATCGCAGCGTCCAGCTGCTTTGCGCGGCGGCACAGGCAATGGCGGCTCCGGCGATGAAATCGGCGAAAGCCCGCCACGCGCCCCAGGTATCGGCCCGCATCCAGCTCTTGAACGGCATGAGTCCCGACCACGTCATGATTTCGAGAAAGCCAACATAGGCGGCCAGCATGATCAGAAGGCCCTTCGTGCCGGCCCTGCGCCAGGCGAGCACGATAACCGGCAGCAGCAGGTAGCAGAACCATTCCGCCGACAGCGACCAGGAAACGTAGTTCAACGAAAGCTCTTTCGCACCGCCCCAGGCATGGATCAGCAGCAGATGTGCAGGAAGTTGATACAGGTCCCCCGGATTGACATTGCGGACCGCGAACCAGCCGAAATAGACGCCGAACGCCAAGAAGGCGAAGAATGAAACAGTCGCCAGGTGAAGCGGATACAGCCGTGTGAAGCGGCGGAACAGGTAGTTCCAGTAGCCTGCTGCGGTGACCACCTTGTCCCGATAGTGAACGAAAATCAGAATCCCGGAAATCATGAAAAACATGTCGAGCATCGGCATCAGGCGTTCGAGCCGCGCCAGAATGACCTGATGACCGTCAGGACCATTGTGGGTGAAATGGTAAATCACGACAAGAATGGCGGCGATCAACCGCCATGTAGAGAAAATACGAAAATACATCGGCGTCCCTATATGACACGAATTCACGAATCCATCGGGATGGGCAGCAATGTGCGTGCCGTTTGCGCCAAAGGCCCGCCGGAACGGAAAAGTCCGGCGCGATTTTTCCAAGGCTGCACTAATGCCGTGGCGGTCTCCTGCAGACAAGGAATAGTGTCCTGAGCTAGTATTCACCTGACATCTTGACCATACGGATGGTGCGCGACCGCAAGAGTCTGGCGCGCCCAGTCTGGATGTCTTCCCCGCATTCCAAAAGGGTGTGGTCAAGCCGCGTTCCGGCGGGTTTGATGGTGTTGCCAAAAATCAATCGAACCTGAAGGACCAAGAACATGACCACGAATGACAAGATAGCACGGCGCAAGCTCTCATTGCTGGAATTGGCGTCGGATTTGGATAACGTCAGCCGGGCCTGCAAGGTAATGCGTTGCACGGCAGGCAAGCGAAGCGCCGCCGAGAGTGGGCTATTCGCGCCAGCAGTTCTACGAAATCCGGCGCAACTTCCAGACCTATGGCACCGACGGGCTGGCTGACCGGGTGCCCGGCGCCAGAGGCCCGCATCCCAACCGGGTGAGCGAAAAGATCGAACAGGCGGTGCTGGCACATGCCCTCGACTATCCCTGCCATGGCGCGGTGCCTGTCGAGCAGGAACTGCGGCTGCAGGGAATACAGGTCTCGGCGGGCGGTGTGCGCGGCGACTGGCAACGGCGCAACCTTCTGACCAAACACGAGCGCCTGCTGCGGCTGGAGAAGCAGACGGCCGAGCGCAAGATGGAGCTTTCGGAAGAGCAGACCCGGTTGCTGGAGCGGTTCTCGCCGGAGTTCCGGGAACGGCACATTGAAGCCCCGCACACGGGCGCTTTGGTGGCTATCGATACGTTCTTCGTCGGCACGCTGAAGGGCGTGGGGCGGGTCTATCTGCAAAGCGTCATCGACTGCCATTCCCGCTATGCCTGGGGGCGGCTGTATACGTCGAAGCTCCCGGTGACGGCGGTGCATGTGATGAACAACGACGTTCTGTCCACGTTCGAGGAACACGGCGCGAAGATCGATGTTGTCCTGTCCGACAACGGGCGCGAGTTCTGCGGCCGGCCGGACAAGCATCTTTACGAACTGTTCCTGCAACTGGAAGAGATCGAACACCGCACGACCAGAGTGCGTCGACCGCAATCGAACGGTATCGTATAGCGGCTGCATCGCACGCTTCTGGACAAACACTTCCGCGTTGAGGGCCGCCGGACCTGGTTCGAGACGGTTGACGAAATGCAGAAAAGCGTCGATGATTATCTCGCCGTCTATAACGAAAAACGGCCCCACCAGGGCCGCAACATGAACGGCAGAACACCGGCAAAAGCCTTCATCGATGGCCTGCCAAAATCCAACCAGCAGAAGG
>JAPOIA010000180.1 GCA_029979185.1 Alphaproteobacteria bacterium
ACTATGCTCCATCAGCAGGTCGTGTCGCCGATTCTCGACCTTCCCAAACAGCCAGGATTACCAATGCGCCTCAGCCGCTATTTCCTACCAATTTTGCGCGAAGATCCCAAAGAGGCGGAGATCGTTTCCCACCGGTTGATGCTGCGCGCGGGAATGATCCGCCAGGAAAGTGCGGGCATCTATGCGTGGCTGCCAATGGGCTACCGGGTGCTGCAAAAGATCAACGCGATAGTGCGCGAGGAACAAAACCGGGCTGGGGCTATCGAGCTTTTGATGCCGGTGATCCAGTCGGCTGACCTGTGGCGAGAGTCCGGCCGCTATGACGATTTTGGCAAAGAGATGTTGCGCATCTGCGACCGGCATGATCGCGATATGCTGTTCGGCCCGACGAACGAGGAAATGATTACCGAGATTTTCCGAGGCTATGTACGCTCATACAAGGACCTGCCGCTCAATCTCTATCACATCCAGTGGAAATTTCGCGACGAGGTCCGGCCGCGGTTCGGTGTGATGCGCTCGCGCGAATTCCTTATGAAAGACGCTTATTCCTTCGATCTGGACGTGGCCGGCGCGCGCCATTCCTACAACAGGATGTTTGTAGCCTATCTGCGGACCTTTGCTCGCATGGGCCTGAAAGCCATTCCGATTCGCGCAGACACCGGGCCTATCGGCGGTGACCTGAGCCATGAGTTCATCATTCTGGCATCCACGGGAGAGAGCGAAGTCTTTTGCCACGGTGATTATCTGGCGATGGAGCCTCCGGCTGCCGATATCGACTTCGACGATCCCGCGCAGATGCAGGGAATTTTCGACGACTGGACCAGCAGGTACGCAGCAACCGAGGAAATGCATGACAAGGCAGCGTTCGAGGCTTTGCCGGACAATGCGAAAGTTTCTGCGCGCGGCATCGAGGTCGGCCACATCTTCTTCTTCGGCACCAAGTATTCACAGGCCATGAAAGCAGTGGTCTCAGGTCCTGACGGCAAGGATATTCCCGTACAGATGGGTTCCTACGGCATTGGCCCGTCGCGGCTGGCGGCGGCGCTTATCGAAGCGAACCATGACGAAAGCGGCATCATATGGCCGGACGCCGTTGCACCGTTCCATGTCGGTATCGCCAACCTGAAGACCGGCGACGCAGCAACGGATGCTGCCTGCGAGTCGCTCTATGCGAAGCTGGAAAAGGCCGGCCGCGATGTACTCTACGACGACCGCGACGAACGGCCGGGCGCAAAATTCGCCCGCATGGATCTGATCGGTTTGCCGTGGCAGGTGATCGTGGGGCCAAAGGGGCTTGCTGAAGGCAAGGTCGAGGTGAAGAACCGGCGCAGCGGCGAGCGGGAACTGCTCAGCCCCGACGAGGCGCTCAACAAGCTGTCAGGAACCTGATGCAGGTAGCGCCACCGACAAGGGATCAGGCTGCGCCTGCCGCGCCGGCGCCCGGGACCTCCAGCGGCACCCGTCCGTTCGCCCGCTTCGAATGGGCGTTGGCCATGCGCTATCTGCGGGCGCGGCGCTCCCGGTATCTGCCTTCCGTGATTGCGGCTATCTCGTTCATTTCGATCATGGTAGCGGTTGCGACGCTGATCGTCGTCCAGTCGGTCATGAACGGTTTCCATATCGAGCTGATGAACAAGATCATCGGCGTCAACGGGCACATGTTTTTGCAGTCCATTGGCACCAATGTGAAGAACTACGATGCTCTCACCAAGACGTTGTCGCAGGTGAAAGGCATCACGCACATCTTTCCGGTAGTCGAAGGTGCAGCGGGCGTGTCCTCGCGTTACAAGCAGGGCGGGGCGCTGGTCCGCGGCGTTCTCGAGAAGGATATCAAGATCCTGCCGGGGATAGGCAAGAGCGTGATCGCCGGAACGCTTGACGGTTTCGACAAGTCCGGCGGCGTCGCCATCGGCAAGGAAATGGCTGCCCAGCACCGTATCCAGGTCGGGGACGAGATTACGGTACTGACCGCGCGCGGCGAGGCTACACCGTTCGGGATGACACCGCGTATCCGCTCCTATCCGGTGGTCGCAATCTTTCATATCGGCGTGTCGAATTTCGACGAGGTCTTCGTCTATATGCCGTTGGCGGAGGCGCAGTCCTTCTTCAACATGGATGAGACAGTGTCCCTGCTGGAGGCCTTTACGTCCAATCCCGCAGACATGAATGGTATGCGCGCGCGGCTTGCGGCTGCCCTGCCGGAACCGATGATGGTGGTCGACTGGCAGCAGCGCAACAAGTCCTTCTTCGATGCGCTGCAGGTCGAGCGGACGGTGATGTTCCTGATCCTGACGCTGATAATCATCGTCGCCACGCTGAGTATCATTTCAGGCCTCACAATGCTGGTGAAGGACAAGGGGAGGGCGATTGCCATCCTGCGGACGATGGGCGCGACCAGTGGAGCCATCCTGCGCGTTTTCCTCCTTACCGGAACCCTGATTGGCGTGCTGGCTACGATTGCCGGCGTCCTGCTTGGCCTTACCGTTGCGCACAATCTGGAGCCGATACGGCAAACATTGAACGCGGCGTTCAATCTGAACCTGTTCGACTCCAAGCATTATTTTCTCAGCAGGCTGCCGTCGGTCGTTCAATTCAGAGATGTTGCGCGGGTGTGTACGCTGGCGATCGTTCTGTCCGTGCTGGCGACGATCTATCCATCCTGGCGCGCTGCCAGGCTCGATCCGGTGGATGCGCTGCGATATGAATAGGCGAAGCAACCGGATTGCCGGAAGGACGATGGCATGAGCGATCAGCCCGCCCTTCAACTGCGCGATGTCAGCCGCCACTACGTGCAGGCCGGTGAGCCGCTCAGGATATTGCGCAAGGTGAATTTCGAAATCTGGCCAGGACAGTCGGTTGCGCTGATTGCTCCATCGGGCGCCGGCAAGTCGACGTTGTTGCATCTGGCCGGTCTGCTTGAGCACGCAGATGGCGGCGAGCTGTTCATTTGCGGTGCGGCTACGTCGCATATGAACGACAAGGAACGGACCGCCTTGCGGCGCGATGCGATTGGCTTCGTCTATCAATTCCACCATCTCCTGCCGGAATTCTCGGCACTCGAGAACGTCATGATGCCGCAATTGATCCGCGGCCTAGCGAAAGAAGAAGCCGGTCGCCGTGCGGCAGAACTTCTGGAGTATCTGGGGCTGGCTCATCGCGCAGGGCATCGTCCTGCGGAGATGTCGGGTGGGGAACAGCAGCGTGTCGCTATTGCGCGCGCCGTTGCCAATGCCCCGCGCCTGTTGCTGGCCGACGAGCCGACAGGCAACCTCGATCCGAAGACAGCCGATCACGTCTTCGATGCGCTCACCCAACTGGTGCGCGCCACCGGACTGGCGGCGCTGGTGGCCACCCACAATATGGATTTGGCCCGACGCATGGACAGGCGGGTGACATTGGAAGAGGGGCAGGTCGTCGAGCTGCCGTAGTTCCTGAACCCTTCAAGTGAAGCTGTTCCACCAGACGAAAAGCCCTGCCTGTTACGGGAACAGGCAGGGCTTCGTGTTAATGCAATCCCGGCAGAGAGCGGTCAGCGTTTCCACCAGCCGGTCTTCTTGACTGGCGGCGGCGGCGCCTCAGGCAGCACTTCAACTTCGCGGCGCGTTTCGCGGGCCGTAGCCTCGGCCTCCGTTGTTTCGCTCGAGTCGGCAGGAGTACGTACAGTGTCCGATGCGGTTTCCATATTGCCGGCAACCGGTTCTTCCTGGCTTGCCGTTGTGGCCTTACTTGCGGTTTCCGGCTCAGGTTCTGCTTCAGTTGCAGCGGTCGCTGACGCTTCGCTACCGACAGGTTCTGCCGGTGCTGCCGTGGAGGCGGGAGATTCGAACGGATAGCTCTTCGCCGGCTCATCGGGCCGATCGCTGGTCTTCACCCAGCTGCCGGTACGCGGCGAGGGAGCTTCGGATGCGGCTGCCCCGCCAGCTCCAGCGTCGGAAGCCGGCTCACTGCTCTCAGCCGTTTCGCTGGTTGTTTCCTCGGTATCCGCCTGCTCGCCGGCCGCAACGCGCTTGCGCCGCCGGAAACCGCCGCGGCGGCTGCGACGTGTCTGTTCCGGGGCCTCTCCAGAGGTTTCGTTGTCCTGTGGGCCTGCGGCCCCGCTTGTGGATGCCGCGTCGTCCGGGGGGGGCGCCTCTGTCTCTGTAGCGTGCTCGCCTGTGCTCAAGCCCGGAGCGATGGCGCCGGCCATGAAAGCGAGCCCATCGTCGGAGGGTTGTGGCGCTTCCGCGGAAATGCCCGATGATGGCCGGTCGCCGTTTCTGCCCCGGCGTCTGCGGCGGCGACGGCGCTTCTGTGCGCTTTCGTCGTCGCCGGATTCCTCGCCGTTGTTGTCATCTGAGTCGGTCTCTACATCTACAGAGGCTGCTTCATTGTCTTGCGCCTCGTCTTCGTCACGTTCGCGGTTCCGGTTACGCTGGCGGCTGCCACGGCGCGAATAGCTTCGGCTTCTGGACCGGCCAGTCTCGGATGCCTCACCGTCTTCATCGCCAGCCTCGATCGTTTCGACATCGTTGTCCTGATCTTCAGCATCATCGCCGACAGGAGAACTGAACTGCAGAGCCTGTGCAGCGGGACGAACGGGAGCTACCGCGGGATCGCCACGTTCGATCGCATGATAGGTGGTGCCTGTCATGTGATCGTCGGCCTCGATGGTCAGGTTCACGCCGAAACGCTGTTCCAGTTCTGTCAGCGTCGCGCGCTTTTGGTTGAGGATGTAGAGCGCGACTTCGGTGCGGGTCTTGATCGTCAGGTTGAAGTTGTTGTTGCGAATGAGGGCGTCTTCAGTCAGCCGCAGCACATGCAGGGCAATGGAAGCCGTTGAGCGGATATTGCCGGAACCCTGACAATGAGGGCAAACGATGCTGGAGCCTTCCAGAACGCCGGTCCGCATGCGCTGGCGGGACATTTCCAACAGGCCGAAATGGGATATCCGGCCGACCTGAATACGAGCGCGGTCGTTCTTCAGCGCGTCCTTCATCCGCCTTTCGACGGACCGGTTGTTGCGATGCTCCTCCATGTCGATGAAATCGACAACGATGAGACCGGCAAGATCGCGCAGACGCAACTGGCGGGCAATTTCATCGGCAGCTTCGAGGTTTGTGCGTAGGGCAGTGTCCTCGATATTGTGCTCGCGGGTGGAGCGGCCGGAGTTCACGTCGATGGCTACCAGCGCTTCGGTCTGGTTGATGACGATATAGCCGCCCGATTTCAGGGTCACATTCGGAGAAAACAGCGCGTCCAGCTGCGGCTCCACGCCATATTTGGCAAATACCGGCTGCGGCTCGCGCCCTTCCTTCACATGCCTGGTATGGCCAGGCATGAGCATCTTCATGAAGTCGCTGGCCTCGCGATAACCTTCCTCACCGGAAACCACGACTTCATCCACTTCCTTGCCGTAGAGGTCGCGGATGGAGCGCTTGATGAGTGAACCTTCCTCGTAAACGAGGGTAGGGGCGCTTGAATGGAGCGTCATCTCGCGGACGCTTTCCCACAGGCGCAGCAGATATTCGAAGTCGCGGCGGATCTCCTGATTATTGCGCGAGGCGCCTGCCGTCCGCAGGATCACGCCCATGCCGTCCGGAACATCCAGTTCCTGGGCGATTTCCTTCATGCGCCGGCGATCATCGCCATCGGTGATCTTGCGGGAGATGCCACCGCCACGGGCCGTATTTGGCATGAGAACGGAATAGCGTCCGGCCAGCGACAGATAGGTGGTGAGCGCAGCGCCCTTGTTGCCGCGCTCTTCCTTGACCACCTGGATCAGCATGATCTGGCGGCGCTTGATGACTTCCTGGATCTTGTACTGGCGGCGGGTACGGCGCGGGGCCGGCTGGATGTCTTCCTCGGCGTCGTCGCCAAATTGTTCTACATCGTCTTCGTCGTCGCCGTCGTCTGTGTCGTCTTCCTCGTCGTCGGAATCGTCACCTTCACGGTCCTCCCGGGCCTCTTCATGCTCGTCGCGGCTCTTGCCTTCCGCGCCGGATTTTTCGTCGGCGTCCGGCGATTCTTCGTTGCTGCGGCCCTGGGCGGGGGGGGCCTGATCGGCGTCGGCCGGCTGGACAACGGTAGGCTGGTCTGTCGCAGGCTCGGCGCTTTCGCGGGCTTCGTCCAGAGACTTATCCGCAGTGCTTTCAGCAGAAACCGCGTCCGCTGTCGGTGCCTGGCGTTCCGCTTCAGCTATGACAGCTGTGCCGTCGCCAGCAATTGCTGCGGGTCCAGCCTCCTCCGGAGCGCTTTCACCAATATGTTCGTC
>JAPOIA010000181.1 GCA_029979185.1 Alphaproteobacteria bacterium
GCATCGACTGGCCGAAGGATATGGTCGCCGTTTTCACCGGCCCGCCACACAGGCATTTCGGCGCCTTGCCGTTCGCCTCGAAGCGCTGGCGCACGTCCTTCAGCTCGTGGCGGATGCCGCAGACAAGGCAGGTCGCATAGGTGCCGTTGCCGTGCAGCTCGATCGCCTTGTCGTCCGGCACGCCGGAGGCCTGGTGCAGCCCGTCGATGTTCTGGGTGATGACGGCATTCATCCGCCCGCGCGCCACGAGGTTTGCCAGCGCATAGTGGCCCTTGTTGGGCTTGGCGTCGCCATGCGCCTCGTCCTGCGCGAACTTGCGCTGCCAGGCCACGATGCGGCTGTCCTCGCTGGCCATGAATTCGTCGAACGGCATCGGCGGGTTGCGGTGCCAGCTGTAATTCTTCGAGCGGAAATCGGGAATGCCGGATTCGGTCGATATCCCCGCCCCGGTGAAACCCGCGATACTATCGCTGTCGACGATCAGCTCGCGCAGCAGCGCCTGCCCCTCCTGCACCGATGTGACGATCATGGCTCCGCTCCCGGGCTGTTGCATGCAAACCTCATTCTGCCAGTCCGCGCTGCCGTTGCAAGATCAAAGGCAGCGCCCGGAGGTTGAATTCCGCCGCCAAACCGCTACCAATCATCCGGGAAAACATTCAGCCGGGAGAACACCATGGAAATCCGCAATATCGGCAATTCGGGGCTGCGCGTATCGCTGGTCGGGCTTGGCTGCAACAATTTCGGCGTGCGGCTGGACAGGGACGGCACGCGCAAGGTCATCCATGCTGCGCTTGATGCCGGCATCACCCTGTTCGATACGGCGGATATCTACGGCAACCGTGGCGGCTCGGAAACGCTGATGGGCGAAATCCTCGGCGAGCGGCGCAAGGATATCGTGCTGGCCAGCAAGTTCGGCATGGTCATGGACGAAGCCGGCGAGAAGAAGGGCGGCTCGCGCCGCTACATCATGGAGGCGGTCGAAGCGTCCCTGCGCCGTCTCAAGACCGACTGGATCGACCTCTACCAGATGCATCGCATCGACCCGCTCACCCCCATCGAGGAAACCCTGCGGGCGCTGGAAGACCTGATCCGCCAGGGCAAGGTCCGCTATGTCGGCTGTTCCAACAAGCCATCGTGGCAGGTGGTGGATGCGCTATGGACCTCGCGCGCCAACGGGCTGGACGTCTTCATTTCCTGCCAGGACGAATATTCCCTGCTCAACCGGGATATCGAGGCCGAACTGATCCCGGCTATGGAGGCCAACGGTCTCGGGCTCCTGCCCTTCTATCCGCTGGCCTCCGGCATGCTGACCGGCAAGTACCGGCGCGGCGAAACACCGAGCGGCGGGCGTCTGGCGCAGGCCAGCACTGTCCGCGACCGGCACATGAACGACCGCACCTTCACCATCGTCGAGGCGCTGGAAAAGTTCTGCGCCGACCGCGGCCGCACCATCCTCGAACTGGCCTTCTCCTGGCTCGCCTGCAAGCCGGTCATCCCCAGCGTCATCGCCGGCGCGACAAAGCCCGAGCAGATCGCCCAGAACATCAAGGCAGCAAGCTGGAAACTGACAGCGGAGGAAATGACCGAGGTGGATACGATTACTGCGGGCTGATCGTCCGACAACAAAAACGCTTGTGCCGGATCGCTCTTCCCTGCAAAGTTGCTGAAACTAATGGAGGAGCCAATGGAGGCGAATGCCGAAGCGGACGCCAGCGTCCTGCACGGAGCAAAGATCATCGAGGCGGTCAAGCAGGCGGGCATAGAATATGTCCTGTCCGTGCCGGACCTGCACACCAGCCGCGGGCTGCTTTTCCCGATTGCCGAAGACCCGGACCTCAACCTGATCCGGGTCTGCAAGGAGGACGAGTGCCTCGGCATTTCCGCCGGCCTCAACTACGGCAACAAGCGGGCGCTGATCCTGCTGCAATATACCGGCTTTCTCTATGCCATGAACGCCATCCGCGGCGTCGGCGTGGAATACAAGCAGCCATCGGTGCTGATGATCGGCATGCTGGGCAAGGAGCCCGGCGTTCTGCCGCAGGATTCCAAGCGCTTCGGCCTGCGGATTATCGAGCCCATGCTCGATGTTCTCGGCATTCCGCACATCCATATCGAGACCGATGCGGACATCGACGGCATCACACCCGCCATCAACAAGGCCTATGAGACGCCCTTCCCCACGGCGATTCTTATCGGCGGCAAGGCAATCTAGGAGCGCTCCCCATGATGAACCGCCGCAAGGTGCTTGAAGCGCTGAAAGAGCGTCTCACCGACGAGATCGTGATCTCGACCTATTCCACCGCCTCGGACTGGATCGACATGTCCGATCGACCCTTGAATTTTTACTCCAACGGCGCCATGGGCCTTGCCTCCTCGCACGGGCTCGGCATGGCGCTGGCCCGCCCGGAGCGGCGTGTAATTGTTCTCGATGGCGATGGTTCCCTGCTGATGAACCTCCCGACGCTCGTAACCATCGGGCGCGTCGCACCGGTCAATTTCACCCATATGGTCATGTGCAACGGCAGCTACGAGGCCAATGGCGGTCATCCGATCCCGAACCAGGATGTGGATTTCGAGGCCATGGCAAAAGCTGCACAGATCGAGAAGACCTGCACCATCTCGGCCATGCAGGACTTCACCGGCAGGCTTGACTGGCTTCTGTCCGAGCCCGGTCCGATCTTCGCCAGCCTGCAAATCGAACAGGGCCCGCTCGGCCCCCGCTCCTACAAGGAAATGTACCGCGCCGAACGCCGGCAGGCCCTGCGGGATGCGCTGGGAGCGGATGCAAAGTAGCCATCATCCCGCAAGATGCGCAGCATTCATGCGGGATCTTTCAAAGCGGATAAAGGGGTCGGCTCGCCTTCGGCGGCCGGGAAGGCGCGGATAGACTTGGGAGATCGACAGGATGAATGACGCCAAACCCGGCGCGGTCATGGTCACAGGGGCAGGCAGCGGCATTGGCCGCGACATCACCCGCCAGTTGCTCGATCAGGGGACACCCGTCGCGGCCTGTGACCTCGATCTCGGCGACCTTCCGGCACTCAACAATCCAGATCTCACCACCTTCAAACTCGATACCCGTGACAAGGCTGCTCTCGAGGAGGCTGTGGCCCAGACCATCGCCGAACGAGGCACAATCACGGGCATGTCGGCCTGCGCCGGGATTTTCCGGCCCAAGCCGTTTTTCGATATCACGGTCGAGGACTGGGACGCCCATTTCTCGATCAACCTGAAAGGTGTTCTGTTTTCCTGTCAGGCGGTACTGCCGCACATGATCGAACAGAAGCGCGGCTCCATCGTGCTTTGGTCCTCCGGCCTTGGCCGCTCACCGCAACCGCGCACTGCTCAATATGCCGCGACCAAGGGCGGCGTACTCGGTCTCATGCGCACGCTGGCGCTGGAAATGGCCCCGCACAATGTTCGCGTCAACGCCATATCGCCCGGCATCGCCGACACACCCATGCCTCATGCGGTGATGCCGGAAGGCACGATGGAAGAACGCGCGCGGGCCAATCCCATGGGCCGTATCGGCACAGCGCAGGATATGGCCAATGCGGCAATGTTTCTGCTGAGCGACGATGCTTCCTTTACCACCGGCCAGGACTTTCGCGTCAACGGCGGCGTAAACCTGTTTTGAGGAGCGGAGCCATGCATACATTGATCACAGGCGCTGCCAGCGGAATCGGAAAAGCAACGGCGCTCCGGCTGGCCAAACGCTCATCGATCACGATCGCTGACAAGAATGGCGACGGCGCAAAAGCTGTAGCGCACGCCATCAACGCGGGCGGCGGCAAGGCGCAGGCTTTTTCCGTCGATGTAACGGACCCGGCAGCGGTCGAAGCGCTGGTTGCCGACACGGAGAGAGACCTCGGCCCCCTGGACGCCTTGTTCAACAACGCCGGAATAAACCTGCGCGGGCCGGTGCTCGATATCAAGGAAGACGAATGGGACCTGATGATGAACACCCATGCCCGGGGCATGTTCCTCATCGCCCAGAACACACTGCGTGGCATGGTCGAACGCAAGACCGGCATGATCGTCAATACATCGTCGGATTTTGCCGTTATCGGGGTCCCGAACCTCGGTTCCTATTGCGCAGCCAAGACGGCAATCTATGCCATGACGAAAGCGCTTGCGCTGGAATTTGCACCGCACGACATTCGCGTCAACGCCATTGGCCCTGGCCCCATCGATACCCCGATCCTGCGCCAGAACCGCAAGCCGGAGGAGATCGAAGCCTCGCTTGCCGCCAATGCAGCGCGCACGCCGCTCGGCAGGCTCGGCAAGCCAGAGGAAGTGGCCGCAACCGTGGACTTTCTGCTGAGCGACAGGGCGTCCTACATCAATGGACAGTTGATCCAGCCGAACGGCGGCTGCGTGATCTGGTAAGTTTTTCTATCCCCTTCTTGGCGCAGCGCCGAGTCCCAGCAGCATCCGCCCGGCCGGCTCATAGTTCGTATAGAACGACTGGCCCTGTTGCGTGACGCAATGGATGTCGCGGAAGCGCCGCTCGAACGGCTTGTCCTGGAAGATCGCCGTGGACCCGGCGGACTGATAAGCCCATTCCGCCGCTTCCTTGGCAGAATGGATCGCGTAGGTAGACGTCATGCGCAGTGATACTTTCTGCTCCGACGTGCATTCCCCATTGCGGGCGGCAACATCGTCCCACGCTTTCTGCCATGCGTCGAACAGATACGCCCGGCCTGCCTGCCATTTCGCTTCGTTATATCCCGCCTCGCGCTGGATCGCTGTATTATGCGCCAATGAAGATGCCGCCTGATTGGGAGTTTTCTTCTGCGCAAGTTCATAGAAATCGTCGAGCATCGACCGCGCTATGCCAAGCGCCACACCAGCGAATGCAGCGCCGTAAATATTCAGAAACGAAAACCGGAACAGCAAGCTATCGATACGCCGCTCGGGAATATAGTCGCGAGTGAAGCCGTGAGCGTCGGGAACGAAGAGATCTGTCACTTCGTAATTGTCGCTGCCCGTGCCTTTCAGTCCCATCACATCCCACACGTCGGTGACTTTCGCCGCAGATTTCGGGAACAGCACCGACCGCTCCACCGGCTGGCCGTTTGCGCCCAGCACTGGCGAACCGTCTTCGTTCGACAAGGTGCAGTGCGCGCCGAGCCACTCGGCATAACGGCTGCCGGAAGCGAACACCCACTGGCCGGATACGCGATAGCCGCCGTCGACCTTTATCGCCGTGGCGTTCCTGTTAGACGGCCCCCAGGCGAGAATTGCGGCCGGCCTGTCGAAAATCTCATGGGCGGTCTGCGGATCGAAGAATGCGGCGGCGAACGAACAGCCGCAGCCCTGCCCGACGACCCAGGCCGTACTCGCATCGCCGCGGGCGATTTCCTCGACGACCCGCGTGAAGGACGGGATATCGAGTTCCAGCCCGCCATAGGCGCGCGGCAGCAGCATGCGAAAGAGTTTCGCTTCGTGCAGGGCAGCCATGACCTCCGGCGTGACCTGCCGCCCGGCTTCGACATCGCCGGCGGCGGCGGCAATCATCGGCCGCAGGGCGCGTGCATTTTGCAGCGCCTCGGCGCCCGCATCCTGTGAGGTTCTATCGAGCATATCGTCCCCGAAAGGTTTTTTTATCCCGTCCAGTCTACCCGTGCGATCATACGGCTTGAACACGCGGCGGCATCTGGACTAAGCTTTTGCCAATGATGACGAAAATTGCCGATAAGGCAAGCGCCTGGAGCATCGGGCGAAAAGGTGGATACAGGTTTTTCGCATATTCCGATGTTCTGCTGTTTGGAATCGATCAGTTCTTGTGCGTTCCGGTGTTTCCCGTGGAACGCACGTCGATCTAAAGAAAAACCGGATCAATGGCAGAAATAGTCGCAGGTTTTGGCGTTCCGCATACGCCGGTATTCCCCTCGGTGGTGAAACGCAAGGGCCCGGACTGTGAGGAGGCGATGCTATACGGCGAAGTTCGCCAGCATCTGGAATCGGTCAATCCCGATGCGTTGATTATCGTCTCCAACGATCATTTCAACACCTTCTTCTTCGACAATTTCCCGCTGTTCGCCGTCGGCGTTGCAGCGGAAACCTCCGGCCCTAACGACGGCACTGCCATGCCTGCCTACAATCCGCCCGTGCATGAAGAACTGGCCGGAGCGCTGCATGCCGGGCTGATAACCCGCCATTTCGACATGGCGATCACCCAGGAATTCAGCCTCGATCATGCTTTCATGGTG
>JAPOIA010000182.1 GCA_029979185.1 Alphaproteobacteria bacterium
CCTTGGCTATCACCGGCTTTTTCGCATTCCGGATTGACAGCATCATCTGCTAACAACGCTCGAACAGTTGGTCGAAATAGCCTTGATCAGTATGCGTCTGCATCTGCGCAAGATCGTGCCCCGCACAGAAAATCTTGCCATTGGCGGCCAGCACGATGACGCGCACATCGTCGTCGCTGCACGCACCGGCTACCGCGTTTTCAAGAGCGCAGATCAGCTCCTCCGAAAGCGTGTTCGCCTTGCCGGGCCTGTTCAGCGTCAGGGTGGCGACGTGATCACGGGTCTCGCTCAGGAGTATCGGCCCCGGGACTTCCGCAGGTACGGCAGGCATGGTCAATCCGCCTCCTGTTTGGCCTTGTCGCGCAGAACGAACTTCTGGATCTTGCCGGTCGAGGTCCGTGGCAGGTCAGTGAACACGACGTGCTTCGGTAACTTGAACCGCGCCAGATATTTGCCTGAGAAGTCGATCAGATCCTGCGCCGTTGCAATGCTGCCAGGTTTCAGTTCCACGAAGGCGCAAGGCGTCTCGCCCCATTTCGGATCTGGCTTTGCCACAACCGCCACACCGGCGACGGCCGGATGCTTGTAGAGCGCATCCTCCACCTCGATCGAGGAAATGTTTTCGCCGCCCGATATGATGATATCCTTGGAACGGTCCTTCAACTGCACATAACCATCCGGATGGATAACGCCAAGGTCGCCCGAATGGAACCAACCGCCGGCCAGCGCCTCTTCGGTCGCCTGCCGGTTTTTCAGGTAGCCTTTCATGACAACATTGCCGCGGAACATCACCTCTCCCATGGTCTTGCCGTCTCGGGGAACAGGCCGCATGGTTTCCGGATCAAGAACGTCGAGCGCTTCCAGCATGGTGTAGCGAACGCCTTGGCGCGCCTTCAACGCCGCCCATTCGGACGCCGGCAGCGTATCCCATTCGTCCTTCCATGCGTTTACAACCGCAGGACCATAAACCTCGGTCAGGCCGTACAGGTGGGTTACGTCGAAGCCGGCCTCCTTGGCCGCGGCGAGCACCGTTTCTGGCGGCGGCGCGCCTGCGGTCATGAAATGGATCGTCTGCTCCAACGGCTTCTTATCAGCGTCTGGAGCGTTGCAAACGGTCGACAGGACTATAGGCGCGCCGCACATATGAGTCACGCCATGCTCGGCGATCAGGTCGTAGATCGTCGCGGCGCGGACGGCCCGCAGACAGACATGGGTACCGGCGACCACACTCACAGTCCAGGGAAAACACCAGCCGTTGCAGTGGAACATCGGCAGCGTCCACAGGTAAACGGCGCCGCTGGGCATGTTGCAGGTCAGCACATTATCGACGGCAAGAAGATGCGCCCCGCGATGATGGTAGACGACGCCTTTCGGGCGGGCCGTCGTGCCGGATGTATAGTTGAGGGCAATGGCGTCCCACTCGTCCAGCGGGAACCCACGCTGGTATTCCGCTGACCCGCCGGACAGAAAGGCCTCATAATCGAGAGAGCCAAGCTTTTCGCCAGTTTGTGGAAATTCAAGATCATCATAGTCTATAACCAGCGGTTTTGTGCTCGCCAACGCGAGCGCCTCCTTGATGGCAGGCGCAAATTCCCGGTCAGTTATCAGTACCTTGGCTTCCCCATGGTCGAGCACATAAGCAATCGTTGCGGCGTCAAGACGGGTGTTCATCGCGTTCAGAACCGCCCCGCACATGGGTACGCCATAATGGCATTCGATCATCGTCGGTGTGTTGGCGAGCATGACGGAAACGGTATCGCCCCTTCCGACGCCCTGCTCCTCGAGAGCCGAGGCCAGCCTGCGGCAGCGGCTCCACAGCTGTTCATAGGTCAGACGCAGCCGGCCATGAACGACCGCCAGCCGCTCCGGATAGACCTGCCCTGCCCGCTCCAGAAAGCTCAAAGGCGTCAGGGGTTGGAAATTGGCGCTGTTCTTCCCGAGATCTTGGTCGTAAATAGAAGTGTTCATGTGTATAACCCGGAACCTTTGGGCTTCGACTGGGCCAGCAGCTTACCAGCCGGATAACCTTGAGCCAACCTGGAGCCCGCACCTATGCCGGACAAACACACTTATCGCGCGGACAATATTTTCGCAAAAATTCTGCGCGGTGAGATTCCCTGCCACAAGGTCTACGAGGACGAGCACGCGCTGGCCTTTATGGATATCATGCCCCAGGCCGAAGGACACACATTGGTGATCCCCAAGCAGAATGCGATGAACCTTTTCGACATGCCTGAAGACCGTTGGGGCCCTTATATGCAATGCGTCCAGAAGGTCGCACGCGCCGTCAAGGCCGGGATGAACTCGGAAGGCCTGTTGATCCAGCAGTTCAACGGGTCCGCTGCCGGACAAACAGTATTCCATCTCCACTTCCACCTGATACCGCGTTGGGAAGGCGTGCCGCTGCGCCGGCACACCGGGGAAATGGAAAAGCCGGCAGTTCTCGCCGCAAATGCGGAACGTATCCGCGCTGCCCTCTGAAACAACCGATCCTGTAAGGGGACCGGGCATCCTGCGAGCCATCAGCCGAAATAAAAGGCCGCTCCGATAATCGCGACAACACCGCTGACAACGCCGCCGAACACGAAACGGCGAAAGATCAGGTAGACCGCAAGCGCCAGAACCATCGCACCAATACGCGCAGAGAGCGGCACCTGCGCGAGCGCGCCGGACGGCGCAGCGATAATGTTGGCCACCACCGCGGCCAGCAACGCGTTGGAAACCGCGCGCACCCACTCCAGCACTTCCGATTTCGGGTCGACGCCCCGCACAATATATAAAGAAATCACCCGCCAGAACTCGCTCGGCAGGAAAGTAAACAGGATGAGCGCCATATACGGCCACAGGCCACCGCTCCAATAGTCGAAATTCCACACTTCGGCATTCATGACCCGGCGCCACCTTTGCTCGATCCTACGGCTCGCCTCTTGTGATAGCGCTGCGCGAGATAAGCCGCGGTTCCTGCGATCAGGCCTGTAGCCAGCAAATCGAAGCCGCTGCCGAAGATCGACCTGGAAATAGGGGCAAATGCGGCACCGAAACCAAGAGCGCACCAGTCGAGAACATCGGAAGCATTCCTCACAAGCGCCAGCATGAAATATACCGGCGTCACGAAGAGCAGCCCCGCGGCCAGTTGCGGCGGCAGGCTGACCGCAAGAAGATAACCTAGGATGGTTCCGAAGGCGGCACAGGCGATGAGGGCGTGCGCAAGACCCAGAAAATACGGCACCCGTCCTTCCGGCGGCATGTCCGGCAAGCGGCGTATCGACTCAACCCAGGAGGTAACGGCGATATGATGCGCTATATAGACATTGAACCATGGACGTTTTGGATCGCGCAACCATGGAAGCAGGGAAACGCACATCGGCACAAGACGCACGGACGACAGGGATACCGATAGCGCAATAGCCGGCAGCGCCAAGCCGTTCATCATTGCGGCAAGCATGATGACCTGCGCAGGCCCCGCCCAGATCAGCAGCGTACCCGCAACAGCAAATCCCAGGGACACATCGGCCTGCTGGGCAAGACCGCCAATCCCGAGGAACGTTAGCGTCATGTAAAAGACAGGCCCGCTCGCAACCACGCGCACGCCGTCCATCGCATATTTTCTAGTGGGAAAACTTTCGGTCACGTCGAACGAACCTGCATCGTGCAATTCATAACCTTGCCTTACAGCGTTTTCCGGCAAAGTGAAAACAGGTCACGCGAAGAAATTGCATTGAAGCAGGAAAAGGAACCATTTCGCTGTCACGATGAAATACGCGAAACAATCCGGCCGTGCTGCAGCAATCGCCCTGCAGAATGATCGTAAATCACACCGCAGGATCACAGGACCTTTGCACAAGAGCTTTACGAGAGCGGCAGCCATAGCTCTTCAGCGGCACACGCGGAACAGTCCCCCCGCGCGAGGGACGATCATCGCCAGGCTTCGGGCCACCGGATTTCGGCCCGTCAGGATCGGCTCCGCCAGACTTGAGCGCCTCGGGCTTCGTATCCTTGTCCGCTTTTGGCTTGCGCCGCTTGGCCTTGCGAACTTCCGGCTCGGCTTTCAGCTTCTTCTTGCCCGCCTCCCACACTTCCTTGTCGGGACGCGGCAACGCCGGCCCGTCCGGGAATACGAAGGCCAGTTTTTCCTTGTCGTCTGCATCCTTGGAAACGACAACGCGCACGGTACCGCCACCCTTCAGGCGACCGAAGAGAACTTCGTCCGCCAGCGGCGTCTTGATATGCTCCTGAATGACACGCGCCATGGGCCGGGCGCCCATCGCCTCGTCGTAGCCATGTTCGACCAGCCAGCTGCGCGCCTGATCGGACAATTCGATCGTGACGTTCCTGTCACCAAGCTGCGTCTCAAGCTGCATGATGAATTTGTCGACCACCTTCGCGATAACCTCGCGCGGCAGGCGGCCGAATGCCACTGTCGCATCCAGGCGATTACGAAATTCCGGAGTGAACATCTTGTTGATCGCTTCTAGATCGTCACCGACACGCTTACCGCCGGCAAACCCGAATGTCTCGCGTGCCATATCGGCAGCGCCGGCATTCGTTGTCATGATCAGAATGACATTGCGGAAGTCGATCTGCTTGCCGTTGTGATCAGTCAGCTTGCCGTGATCCATCACCTGCAAAAGGATGTTGAAGAGGTCCGGGTGGGCCTTTTCGATTTCGTCCAGCAACAGGACAGCGTGCGGATGCTGATCGATAGCGTCCGTCAGCATGCCGCCCTGATCGAAGCCGACGTAGCCGGGAGGCGCCCCAAGAAGACGGCTCACCGTATGGCGTTCCATGTACTCGGACATGTCAAAGCGGATCAGCTCGACGCCAAGTGCCGTTGCCAGCTGGCGCGCAACCTCCGTCTTGCCGACGCCCGTCGGACCAGAGAAGAGGTAACAGCCGATGGGTTTTTCGCCATCGCGCAACCCGGCGCGCGCCAGCTTAATCGAAGCCGACAGCGCGTCGATGGCCTTGTCCTGCCCATAGACAACGCGCTTCAGGCTCTCCTGCAAATGCTGCAACACTTCCGCATCGTCCTTCGAGACGGACTTCGGCGGTATGCGCGCCATCGTTGCAATAGTGGCCTCGATTTCCTTCACGCCGATGGTCTTGCGGCGGCGCGCTTCGGGCACCAGCATCTGGCTGGCGCCCGTTTCGTCGATCACATCGATCGCCTTGTCGGGCAGCTTGCGGTCGTTTATGTAGCGCGCCGACAACTCCACTGCGGCCTTGATAGCCTCATTGGTGTAGCGAACCTTGTGGAACTCTTCAAAATAGGGCTTCAGGCCCATCATGATGGCGATTGAATCCGGCACCGACGGTTCGTTGACGTCGATCTTCTGGAAACGCCGCACCAGCGCGCGATCCTTTTCGAAATACTGGCGGTATTCCTTGTAGGTGGTCGAACCGATGCACCGCAGGGTACCCTGCGCCAACGCTGGCTTGAGCAAATTGGAGGCATCCATGGCTCCGCCAGATGTGGCGCCTGCGCCAATCACCGTGTGAATTTCATCGATGAAGAGAATTGCACCCTTGTGCTGCTCGATCTCCTTCATCACCTGCTTCAGTCGTTCCTCGAAATCGCCACGGTAACGCGTGCCGGCCAGCAGCGTGCCCATGTCGAGCGAGAATACGGTACTGCTGCCGAGAACTTCCGGAACCTCGCCGTTGACGATCTTGCGCGCCAGACCTTCCGCAATGGCGGTCTTGCCCACACCCGGGTCGCCGACCAGCAGAGGGTTGTTCTTCTGTCTGCGGCACAGAACCTGAATCGTCCGCAGCACTTCCTTTTCGCGACCGATCAGCGGATCAATGCGTCCTTCCTTGGCCTTCTTGTTCAGATTGACGCAATAGGAGTCCAACGCACCTTCCTTCTTCTTGCCGTCGGGTGCTTCACGCCCCTCACGCTGCTCGCGCGGCTCTTCTTCCTCGGTTCCGCGAGGCGACTTGGAAGGGTTGGACATGCCTGGACGCTTGGCGATGCCATGCGAAATGTAGTTCACCGCATCGTAGCGCGTCATGTCCTGCTCCTGCAGGAAATAGGCTGCGTGGCTTTCGCGCTCCGCGAAAATTGCGATAAGCACATTGGCGCCGGTCACTTCCTCACGACCGGATGACTGCACGTGAATCACTGCTCGCTGGATAACGCGCTGAAAACCGGCGGTCGGCTTGGCCTCGTCAT
>JAPOIA010000183.1 GCA_029979185.1 Alphaproteobacteria bacterium
AGCACCTGCCAGCCGGCCCGGCGGATCAGCGCCGCTTCGACGAAGTCGTGACTGAGAATATGCCCGCCGAATGGCGGCTTGCCTTTGAGAACCGGAAGCCCGCAATGATCGGCAAAGGCTCTGGTCCGCAGGATGGCATTGTGCCCCCAGAAGTTCGCGCTGCGGCCGGACCATGCGGCAAGTCCGGTTGCGATCACTGGCCCGTAGTAACGACCGGCGAACTGCTGGAGGCGCGCAAACAGCGTGTTTCGATTGATCATCTTCGGCACGGTCTGCACGATGCCGGCCTGCGGATCGGCTTCGATAGCGGCGGCAAGTTGCAGCATGGTCGATGCGGTCATGATGCTGTCGGCATCCATCACAAGGAAGTGCGCATAGGCGCTCCCCCAGCCGGTGACGAAATCGGCAACATTGCCGGCCTTGCGGCCTGTGTTGCGGGGGCGGCGGCGGTAATAGATGTTTGTGTCCGGCGGCGCTTTTCCCTTGAGTGCGAAATAAAGCTTCTCTTCGGCGATCCATACTTCCGGATTGGTAGTGTCGGAAATTACGAACCAGTCGAAATGCTTTGCGTGCGGCGTGGCAGCCATGTCCTCGATCATGGCGGCGAGTGCGGCAAACGGGCGGGTTGGATCTTCGTTATAGACCGGCAGCAGGATCGCCGTTTTTTCGCGCAATGCGACCGGTTCGTGCTTCTGCATGCCGCCATGCCGCAGCAGGATCGAAAAACCCGCAAGGGCGTTCGTGAATGCGAGCGCAATCCACGAGAAGTTGATCACGAACAGAACAAGCAACGCCCACTTCAGCCAGGTGATAGCGCCGACGTTGATGACGCCGAACATTTCGACAGCGCCATAGATGGTCACCAGAAATGCGCCGCCGAATACGAACAGACGCGCCCAGCGCGTGCCGCGATGCGAACGGGTTCTGCCGTCCGGAAACGTCTCCACGCTATAGCGCCTGAGCGACTGCTCCGGCATGTCCAGGGGCGACTGCTCCGGCATCGAGGCCAGCGATGCGACCGGCCGCAGCGCGTCGATCAAAGTAGCCGGTGGGCCATCGCCTGTTGCGGTCGCTATTGTATCGGCACCTGTCCTGCCTTCTACGCTATCCATCGATACAACCACGTTTCGCTGATGACCTGGCCTGCGCTTTCCAGCTGAAGCCGTAGTTCGACAACCGCAGATCCGGCCGCCGATACATCGAACACGACCCGGACTGCCTTGTCCTCCGGCGATTTGTAAACAGCAACTTTCTCGACCTTGCCATTTGCTGCCGATGCCTTGGCTTCCATGGCCTGATCGCGACCGCCGGGAAACAGGTGGGAGCCGGAGAACTGCACAAGAAAACGCCGGCGCGTCGCGGGCGCGCCGTTTCCGGCCTTTCCCTGCCGTGTGCGGGTGACGATTGCCAGCTGCGGTCTGTCCGGCGGCGTCCAGCACCAGAATTGCCGGTAGACATAGCGTGCCTCGCTATTCGCTTTCAGGACCGCCGCAGGACGCCAGTAACAGCCGATATTCTTGTTGATGGGAGAGTTCGACGGGATTTCCAGAAGGTTGACCTGACCGTCTTCCCACTGTCCGATGGGTTCGATCCACAACGAAGGCCGCCGCTGCCACTGGTTTTCCGGATCGAGATAGCTTTCGAAACGGCGGTCACGCTGCAGCAAACCGAACCCGCGGGGATTCTTGTCCAGAAAGCCGGAAACCTGCAGGCGTTGCCGGTTCGCGACCGGCCGCCATATCCATTCGCTCGTACCGGTGCGAAGCTGCAGCCCGTCGCAATCATGTATTTCCGGGCGCACGTCATCAAGATGCCGCGAATTCAGCGAGCCGGACAGATGCGTCGCTGACATGGCCCCAACTCCGAATTCCTTGATCTCGCGCCGGGCAATCAAGGTACATTCGGTATCGATGATGGTTGCGATGCCCGGATGGATCGTGAAACGCAAGGCAGCCGTCATGGCCTTGGAATTCATCAACGCATGCACGACGAGCGCCTTTTGCGCCAGTGTCGGCTTTTCAATCCACGCAGCGATAATCTCTACCGGCTCCTCCGCTTTTCCATCCACAGTGCGGATACTGACCGGGCGGGCCACGATGCCAAAGGTTTGCCGCCGTCCGACCGCCTGATAAATATCCGGCGCGAGGAACTGGCAAACCGGGGAAAGCTGGCCCTTTTCGTCGCGTACATGCACGGTGAAGCCGGCAAGGCCATCCGTGGGTTTGAGCGCTGGCTGGGCAGCCGGATAGACAAAATGGGCAGGATTGAAGGGCAGGGGATTTGCCCTGCCGCCTTCCAGCAAGCTGACAGTGAGCGTGCCAGGGGTCAGGCGCGTGCGATGCACCGGTTCGATAACGAAGCCTGTGGGGCTATCGGCCCAAATGAAATGCTCGGGCTTTGCCTTGATCCGGGACTGTTCTGCTGGCGGCATGTTTGCAATCGCAGCCGGAAGCGGTGTCGTGAACCACTTGAAATTCCGTTTGGCAAGATCGCGTGCCGCGGACAACAAACTGGCCGCATCGAATTTCTCACTCCCTGCTGGCGCGGGAGGCTGCTTTTCCTGGGCAGCAATGCTCGAACCAAGCAAGGACAATGCCGCCAACGCGCCGCCGCTGCGAATGGCAGGAGCTGAGGCGCCCAGCAGCCCCATTTGCAGGAGTTGGCGGCGCGATCGGGAAGGGGCACTGGTGCTTTCAGAACACATGATTTCCACATTGGAAGCAGCAAGATATTGCCGAACACACCTTTGCAGGCGGTTCAAGGCAATGGGAAGGCAGTCTCATATTGTCCAGGGGAGCAAAGTACTTGCCAACATGCCAATCCGGGCAGGTCGACTGACCCGAAAGGCGGGACGACCGGCCCGGCTATTGCACCTGCTTGTTGTCGGCAGGCGCCTTGCGGCGCAGGAAGAGGTTCGTCACAACCGCCTGGGCAACCTGTTCGGCCATGCACTGATAGCCCATATCGTTGAGATGGAAGTTGTCGCGCGCCATGATATTTAGCGACTTGTTGGTGCGCGCCAGAAATTCCATTGCCTTGTAGCGGCGAACGTACAGCAGCTTCTCCTGCCTGGCGATCTTGTAGAGAGTGTCCCGTATCGCGAAATAATGGCTGTCGCGAGCCCATTTTGGCGTGTACTGCAAGCCGACAAGTACGACATCGATATTCGCTTCTCTTAACTTGCGCACGGTCGATACGACGGTGTGCGTAAAGTCCTCAATGCGGACGCGCAGCACGGCGTCATTCGTTCCAAGCTGCCATAGGATCAGATCCGGCTTGAACTGGGCAGCGAGATTGAGCAGCCGGTCTGCGGTGCCTGAGGCGGTTTCGCCGGATACCCCGCGATTGATGACCTCGACATCCTTTCCCGACCAGACTTTCTCGAGAATGTTTTCCAGTTGCGCGGGATAGGTCTTCCTTCGCGAAGAGGATCCCACGCCCCATGTCGATGAGGAGCCGACGGCCAGGACCACCGGCTTGAGGTTGTTGCGCAGGCGCTTGGCCAGCCGCGGCAGCGGTACATTATCGGCAAGCGCGGAATTTGGCACCGCGCACTGGATACTCATGACGGTCTGGTGCGGTGGCGTTACCGGAACGATTGGCGGAATCACGCCAATATCGGGCTTCTTGGCCTGGGCTGAATTTGCGGAGGTTGCGGTCCGGCTTTGAGTTGCAACAGCATCGACCTCGGCCGCAGCCGATTTTTGCCCTCCGGCGCCAGTCGTTTCGGCGATCCCAAGGGAAGCTGGCGCGAGTGTGAGGCCTAGGCAGGCTAACATTATCCGGGGATACGAGTGCGCCATTCGTTCAACCATGCGGTGATGTACAAGAGTATGACACCGAAAATTACCACAAGCGTATCGGTCAATAAAGAGACCTGACCGCTTGCGCGTATAATTTGTCCAAACAGGCTTGCCAGAGAGCCAACGCAGAAGACGTGCAGCGAATTCCTGCCCAGTGTGGCCAGAAAATGACCGAGTGGCGCAGCCCAGCGGTAGATGTAGTGAAACGATCCCCCGAAAAAGGCGACCATGCCCAGAAGATGTATTACCCGCATGGGGCTCCAGTACATTTTGTCGTCTATGAAGAACCGGTAGGGTTGCGGCATCAGCAAGGGATTGGGCCGGTATTTGGCCAGCGCCATGGCCAGGCCCGTGCCTACGATGACCGCGCCGACAAGACGGACCTTGCCGCGATGATGGCGCACCCAGTGCCCGAGGCCGGTGGGCCGCGCGAGGATGAAGCCAAGAACGAAGTTGAGCTGCCAGGCCATCGGGTTGAAAAACCAGTAGCCATCGACCGGCCAGGTCGGGATATTGATACTGAAGGTCAGCACGGCGCCCCAGAGCAGCAGCGAAAGCGGCAGCAGAGCATTTGGCAAATGGCGGTGCAAGAGCACGATGACCGGAGCAAAGGCAATCAGCGCAACATAAAGCGGCAATATGTCGAAGTAGCCCAGATGGTGCGTCAGCAGCACGATACCGATATGGGTCGGGACCGGGTCCGTGAAGACGGAAGCCGCATTGTGCCAGTTCAGCACCAGCGGATTCTTCAGGATTATTGCCGTCGCAGCAAGCATCGCGATCGCGAGCACAACGATCAATATTTGGGCAGTGTAGATCGTAAAGGCCCGCGCCTCGAGCCGCATGATGAGGCGCATGTCGGTAAGGTGCTCGGAGCGGCTTTCCGACAGATAGCGCATGGCCCATCCGGCGAGGAACACAAACAGGTCCGCGGAATCGGAGATGCCGATATTCCGGTTCGTGTAATTCTCCCAGAAGATGCCGGGTACGTGATTGACGAATATCGCTATCAGCGCCATGCCGCGCCAGAAATCGACCTCGTTCGGCGCACGCGCAACCTTCACCTTCTCCGCAGACTTTTCCGCGGTTGGCGCGGGTGTTGCAGATTCTGTTGCTGCTGCCGGAGTATGGTGGTCTGTAGCTGCTGACATCGCGGGGAATATGTGCCTTGGAGAGTTCGGACGTTTATCGCTGCCTTCGCCCGATGTACAATGAACGATCGGTAACACTGCAGATATGCTGCAGCCGGGACTGTGCGAGGCGCATGCCGCGCGAGCATATAGGACAAGTCGCGTGCTTCACAATGCGCCCGGCGGCAATATTGCGGAAGCTGGCGCAGTTTCTGCCATTGTCATGATAAGGCCGCAATTGAGCTGTTGCGGATGGAACTGGAAGACGTTTCCGGAAATTCAGGAAAATCAGGAGCTTGAGCCACAATGTCGAAGATTACCCGCAGAACTGCTTCGGGATTGATAGCATCCTTTGCTGCAATGCTTCAGGCTCCCCGTGTAGCCGCCCAGGCGCAGCCAGGAAATCAATCTCCGTCGCGCCCGACCTTCGGGTTTGATGACGTGGTCAGCCGCGCCCGTGCGCTTGCGGGGACGGAATATCACGCGCCGAGCGAAACCCTGCCGAAGGAACTCGCGTCCCTCGATTGGGATTTGTGGCGGCGCATTCGCTTTCGGGGCGATTCGAAGCTGTTGAAAGGCGCCAACAGCAAGTTTTCCCTGCAACTCTTCCATCTCGGCCATCTCTTCAAGAAGGCGGTGACCGTCAATACCCTGCGCAATAACCTGCCGGTTCCTGTTCCTTATACCGCTGACATTTTCGATTACGGTCCCGTCAAGTTCAAGGACCCGCTGCCGGTGAACATGGGCTTTGCCGGTTTTCGCCTGCACTACCCGCTGAATGCGCCCAACAGCCATGACGAGCTGATTTCCTTTATCGGATCAAGCTACTTCCGCTGGCTGGGGCGGGGCCAGAAATATGGCCTGTCGGCCCGCGGCCTGGCGCTCAACTCCGGCTTTCTCGACAACAAGGAAGAGTTCCCCTTCTTTCGGGAATTCTGGGTCGACGACAGCCAGGGCGCGAAAGGGCATGCCATCATTTATGCGCTGCTCGACAGCGAGTCCGTATCGGGCGCCTACAAGTTCACTCTCTATCCGGGCGTAGAGTCGCGTCTCGATGTGGAGGCTACGATCTTTGCCCGCAAGAAGATCGAGCGTCTGGGACTGGGCGCGCTGACCTCCATGTATTTCCTTGGTGAAAACGATCGCCACATGAACGATCGCAACAAATACGACGAGTTCCGTCCGGAACTGCACGATTCGGACGGT
>JAPOIA010000184.1 GCA_029979185.1 Alphaproteobacteria bacterium
GGCGATGGCGACGATGTCGATGGGCGCCATGGCGCCGGCGCCCTCGCCCGACTGGATGCGCGCAATGGAGAGGAGCGCATTGAACGTCGCCAGCATTTTCTCCGTATCGTCGATGGTCGCGCGCAACGCCTCTTCCTTCGAGGCGCTATCGCCGTCGACCGCAGCATTGAGACGGTTCCGCATGCGCGTCAAAGGCGAGCGCAGATCGTGGGCGATATTGTCGGACACATCGCGCATACCAACCATGAGATCGTTGATGCGGGCTATCATCGCATTCAGGTTTTGAGCGAGACGGTCGAGTTCATCGTTGCTGCCATTGATCGGCAAGCGGCCCTCGAGATTGCCAAGCATGATTGTTCTGGCGGAATCGTTCATGGCATCCACCCGCTGCAGCACGCGGCGAGCGACAAACAGACCTCCCAGCATACCGATTACGATAAGCCAGAAAAGCGAGGTTAGCAGCGCGCGACCCATGACCTGGTAGAGCGTTTCCCGGTCGCCCAGATCGCGACCGACCAGCAGGCGAAATCCACCGGGCAGAACGAATATCCGCGCCATTGCCATACGGTGCATAGTGGCTTCGCCGTGCCGTTGATACAGGGTTTCGCGCACACCAGGCTTGTCGAGCACGTTGGGCGGCAGCGCCGCGACATTGCCGGTAATCGCAAGCCCCTGGAAATTTGTTACCAGGTATAACGAGGCGTTCGGCTGCCGCGTTCTGCGATCGACTATGAAAACCAGCCGGCTGATCCCGCCCTGCGCATATTGTTCCGAGAGTCCGTTGATCTCCGCCTTGATGGCCACGCCGATCTGCTGGTCGACGAGATGCCGGACACTCCAAGCAACCCAGCCTATAACCGCGCTGGCGCCGAGCGCAAAGATTACCAGATAGACAAGCGATAGCTTGAATACGGTTGTGCGGAACAATTTACCGAGCGGTATCACGGATCATGTATCCTGCGCCGCGGATCGTGTTCAGAAGAGGCTTTTCAAAACCCTTGTCAATCTTGGCGCGCAGCCGCGAGATGTGCACGTCGATAACATTGGTTTGCGGATCGAAATGATAGTCCCAGACGTTTTCCAGCAGCATCGTGCGGGTGACAACCTGTCCCGCGTGACGCATCAGATACTCTAACAGCCGAAACTCCCGCGGCTGCAACGGAATATCCTTACCGTCCCGCGTCAGCTTGTGCGCCAGCCGGTCGAGTTCCAATCCGCCAACACGCAACACAGTCGGATCGTTGGCGCTCCCGCCGCCGCGGCGGACCAGCACCTCAACCCGGGCAAGCAGTTCGGAAAAAGCATAGGGTTTAGACAAATAATCGTCGCCGCCTGCACGCAATCCCTTCACACGATCGTCGACCTGGCCGAGAGCCGACAGGATCAACGCCGGCGTCTCCACACCCTGCTCACGAAGTCCGCCAATCAGGGTCAATCCGTCCATCCGCGGTAACATCCGGTCGACAATCAGAACATCGTAGTTGTTGTCGCGCGCCAGCGCGTAACCATCCAGGCCGTCACCTACGTGATCGGCCTGATGTCCGGCTTCGCTGAAAGCCTTCACCAGATATCCAGCAGCCTCGATATCGTCTTCTACAATCAGCAGGCGCATGCGGCACTTCATCAGGTCTGTTACAGGAAAGCAGGCCGGAACTCCGGCCTGCTCTATTTATTGGGCAACTCGCTGGATCAGTCCAGCGTTTGCAGATCAGCCAGCATCCCGATTATTGAAGCCAAGGGCTACGAACCGGGTAGATGATCCGGATTTGACGCGCAGAAGGACTGCCTTGCGTCCCTTGTCCCGGGCGCTGGCAACAATGTTCTTGAATTCGGTCGGGCTGGTCACCGTCTTGCCGCCGGCTTCAAGGATCACGTCACCGGACCGCAAGCCCTGCCGGGCTGCCAGGCCGCTCGGATCGATCTGGGCAACGACCACTCCGGCGCTCCCGGCGCCTGCTACATCCGTAGCGGGAGCCAACGTCATGCCGAACCGCTGGACCGTAGGATTGAACCCGCCCGAAGGACCGCGATCGCGAGTGTCCAGGGATGCCCGGCGATTACCGGGCTGATTGGCCAGTTTCAGGGTGACCGTTTCCTTTTGCCCCTTGCGAATATAGCCGATCTTTACATCCGCTCCGGGGCGGATCGCGGCGATCTTGCGGGCCAGAACACGCGGACTGGCAACGGATTCGCCGTTCACCGAAGTGATGATGTCGCCGGAGCGCAGGCCGGCCTTTTCCGCTGGCAGCCCGGCGGTGGCCTCGGCGACCAATGCGCCGGACTGTTCCTTCACGCCCATGGATTCGGCAATTTCCTTGGTGACAGGCTGAATCTGCACCCCAAGGTAACCGCGACTGACCACGCCCTTGTCACGCAGCGCGGAGACCACGTTCTCCACGACGTTTGCAGGAATGGCGAAGCCGATACCGACACTGCCGCCAGACGGCGAATAGATCGCGGTATTCACACCCACCACATTGCCCTGGGTATCGAAGGTCGGACCGCCGGAGTTCCCGCGATTGACGGGCGCATCAATCTGCAGGAAGTCGTCATAGGGGCCCGATCCGATATCCCGGCCGCGAGCGGAAACGATACCGGCCGTTACGGTGCCGCCGAGGCCGAAGGGATTGCCTACCGCGACCACCCAGTCGCCAACGCGCGGCAGCTTCTTGGCGAAGCTCACGAATTTGTAGGTTCCCTCTTCGGTGATCTTCAGCAACGCAAGGTCGGTCTTGGCGTCGGTACCGACCACCCGCGCCTCAACAGTCTTGCCGTCGTCGAAGGTCAGCTGAACCTTGCGGGCATTCTTCACCACATGGTTGTTGGTGACGACAAAACCGTCAGCGGAGATAACAAAGCCAGAGCCCTGGGCCCGGCGCATGCGGGCGCGCGGCTGGCCGCCGAAATTGGGGCCACGCTGACCGAACTGGCGGAAGAAGCGCTCAAGCGGATCCCCCGGACGTACCTGAGGGAACGGCGCATTGCCAAAATTCTGCATTTCGGTCGGGGCGCTGGTGTCAGCAATGATGACCTTCACAGAAACGACAGCGCCGCGTACCCGCTCGATTACATCAGCGAAGGACGGAAATGCCTGCACCGTCGGCGCCGCGGTCTGCGCCCGGGCCGTGTCGAACGGTACGATCTTGGAGGCCCCGAATGCGCCGGCAGCGGCCATCATGACGGCAGCGCTCAATACGACGGCTTTGGAGCCGACCCGGCGAATCCCGGCAGACGACTGAGGCGAACGATGAGTATCGTTTGGCTGAGTAGATTGCATGGTGAGTTCCTCTTCTGGTTTTACCGGTGGCCCGGCGTTAAAGGAACCATGCAATCTGGGGTCTAACGCGAACGTTGCGAGCTTATGAATTTTTCGTAAGACACGGCAAAAATGTGGCATTTCCGGCGAATTATGGCGTCCTTTGCTCCAGAATATCACGCAAGGCCGCAGTTTCTGCCTCATTCAGCGGTTTTGGAACTGCAGCCGCCGTCCGCCGGCGCCTGATGTTGAACAGGATAACGCCGCCCGCCGCCAGCAGGATGAGCCCCGGAAGGGTCCAGAGCAGCACAGTTTGAACATTGAACGGCGGCTTCAGGAGAATGAAATCCCCGTAGCGCGACACCACGAATCTCAGCACCTGCTCGTCGCTATCGCCAGCTTTCAGCCGGTCACGTACCAGGACTCGCAAATCCTTTGCCAGCGGAGCGTCGGAATCGTCGATCGACTGGTTCTGACAGACCAGGCAACGCAAACCGGAGGAAATATTGCGTGCGCGCTGCTCGAGCTTCGGGTCGCTCAGCAATTCGTCCGGTTGCACCGCCAACGCTACCGTCGGAGACAGCAGGACCAGTGCCAGAACTATCTGCAAGACATACCGCATGCACTCACTCCGCAGCCGGCACGCCATCCGGCAGAGGCCTGCCGCCGGGCTCCTTGCGCCGCCCTGCTGCTATGCGCAGACGCCGGTCGGACATCGACAGACCTCCACCCAGCGCCATGAACCCCGCGCCGAGCCAGATCAGCGAAACATAAGGCTTCCAGTAAACGCGCGTATCCAATGCGCCGGACTTATCCTGTTCGGAAATGACGATATGGATATGCCCACCAAGTGCAACCGTATGCAGTCCGGCCTGAGACGTCGTCATGCGCCGTGCGGTGAAGAAGCGGCGCGAAGGCTGCATCTGCGCTACAATTCGACCGCCCTCCCGCACCGTCATATAGGCGACCGTTTCGCGATAGTTGGGGCCTTGGCGCGGCGATACCTTGTCGAGCGTTATAGAAAAAGGGCCTACCTGCAGCGTCTGGCCCGGCTTGAAAGCTGCGATCTTTTCAACGCCCCAACCGGTCGCCGCCAATCCGAACAAGGTGACCCCGACACCTGCATGCGCGATGGCAGCACCCCAGGCGGCTCTCGGCATGCCGATGGCGCGGTTCCAGACGTTGCGCGCCGTTGCATCGCGCGCAAACAATCGCCCGGCGACATCAAAGAAGGAGCCGAAGATCAGGTAAATCGCCAGGCCGCCAACCACTGCGGCCAGCCAGGGGCCGCCGCGCATTGCGAAAAGCACCAGCGCGGCCAGTGCGCCAGCGGCAAATGCAACGGTCAGGCGCTGAGCAGCGCCATACAGGTCGCCGCGCTTCCACGCCAGCATCTGACCGAATGGCATGGCAATAAAGATCGGGATGAAGAGCGGTACGAATGTGTAATTGAAGAACGGCGGCCCGACCGAAATCTTTGCGCCGGTAACCGCTTCCAGGGCCAGGGGATAGAGCGTACCGACAAAGACCGTGGCGCAGGACGTCGTCAGGAACAGGTTGTTCAGGACAAGAGACGATTCTCGCGATATCGGCGCGAACAGTCCGCCCGTCCGCAGTCCGGGCGCACGCAGGGCGAACAGCAACAGCGAGCCGCCGATAAAGAACATCAGGATAGCGAGGATGAAGACGCCGCGCTGCGGATCGCTTGCGAAAGCATGCACGGATGTCAGAACCCCCGAGCGCACGAGGAACGTTCCCAGCAGCGACAGCGAGAAGGCGAGTATCGCGAGGAAGATGGTCCAGACCTTCAGGGCATCGCGCTTTTCCATGACAATGACAGAATGCAACAGCGCGGTCCCGGCAAGCCAGGGCATCAGAGATGCATTTTCAACCGGATCCCAGAACCAGAAACCGCCCCAGCCCAGTGTGTAGTAGGCCCAATAGGATCCCATCGCGATGCCGAGCGTCAGAAATATCCAGGCCAACAGAATCCAGGGCCGTGCAAAACGCGCCCACATCGCATCGATACGACCAATGATGAGCGCCGCCGCGGCAAACGAAAAGGTCAGCGAAAAGCCGACATATCCGACATACAGCAGAGGCGGATGGATGGCGAGCCCCGGATCCTGCAGGATTGGATTGAGATCCCTGCCCTCGATCGGAGCATTCGCAATTCGGGCAAAGGGATTGGAGGTCAGCAGAACGAACAGGATAAAGGCCGAGGAAATCCAGGCCTGCACAGCCAGAACGGCTGCGGTCAGATCTTCCGGCATGCGGCGCGCGAACAGGGCGACCAGAGCGCCGAACAGGACGAGGATGAAAATCCACAAAAGCATCGAGCCTTCGTGGTTTCCCCACACACCGGATATCTTGTAGATGAGCGGCTTATCCGAATGAGAGTTTTCGAATACATTGAGAACCGAAAAGTCGGATGCGAGATAGGCCCAGGTCAGCGCGGCATAGGAGAGCGCGACAAACAGGCATTGTACGATGGCTGTCGATGGCGCAATCCGGATCAGGCCAGCTTCACCGCGCAGCACGCCCCAAAGCGGTAGGATCGCCTGAATGATCGCCAACGCGAAGGCAAGTACAAGTGCGTAATGTCCAATCTCGACTATCATGCCACTGTCCGCATGTTATTTCCCGCCAGCCGCTGCAGGCGGACCTTTGGATTTCTCAGTGTGTTTGAATAGCCCTTGCTTCTTCAATGAGTCGGCAAGATCGCGCGGCATGTAGTTCTCGTCATGTTTGGCCAAAACGGAATCTGCCTTGAACGTGCTTGCCGGCTGCAGCACGCCTTCGGTCACGACACCCTGGCCTTCCCGAAAAAGATCCGGCAACAATCCGACATATGTTACGGC
>JAPOIA010000185.1 GCA_029979185.1 Alphaproteobacteria bacterium
CCCCAATGCCCCTCGACCTCGACAATCTCATCGCCATAGATGTTCACACGCACGCCGAGGCGCCCTGCGGCACGCCGCAATGGACCGACGCGCGCGAGTTGCAGGAGGGCATGGCGAAATATTTCAAGAAGGAGTTCCTGCAGCCGAGCATCGACGAGATCGCGAAATACTACCGCGAGCGGAAAATCGCCGTCGTCATCTTCACCGTCGATCACGAGTTTAATCTCGGCCACAGGCGCTATGCCAACGAGGAAGTCGCCGAACTGGCCAACAAGAATTCCGACATCATGATCCCGTTTGCCTCCATAGACCCGCACAAGGGCAAGCTGGGAGCGCGCGAAGCACGGCGGCTGGTCGAGGAATACGGGGTGCAGGGCTTCAAGTTCCACCCCTCGACGCAGGCCTTCCACCCGTCCGACCGGATGGCCTATCCGCTCTACGAAGCCATTCAGCAAACCGGCAAGCCGGCCCTCTTCCACACCGGCCAGACCGGCGTCGGTTCCGGCATGCGTGGCGGCTATGGCATCAAGCTGGAATATTCCAACCCGATGTATCTGGATGCAGTTGCAGCGGATTTTCCGGACATGCCGATCATCATGGCCCATCCCTCCTTCCCCTGGCAGGAGGAGGCCCTGTCTGTCGCCCAGCACAAGCCGAACGTCTACATCGACCTGTCCGGCTGGTCGCCGAAGTATTTTCCGGAGATCCTGATCCGCTATTCCAACACCCTGCTGAAAGACAAGGTTCTTTTCGGGTCGGATTTTCCGGCCATTACCCCCGACCGCTGGTTGCAGGATTTCGAGGCCGCGCCCTTCCGTGACGAGGTGCGGCCGCTGATCCTCAAGGAAAACGCCATCAAGCTGCTGAAGCTGCGCCCCGGCGCGTAGAGAGCAGGCGAAACGGCAATAATGGCGCATGTGCGCAAGCGCACGTCGCCTTCCAGGCGTGCATCCTAAGCCAGGGCAAAGGGAAACCACGAGCGCCGCATTGCGGCGCCGGCACTCTGGAAGGACGACATCATGCGCACATTCCTGAAAATCCTCGGTGGCCTCGTAGTCCTCGGCGGCGCTACGGCCGGACTGGTATTCTGGCTGACGAGCGGCATGACCGACACGGCCAATGCGTTCTTCGAGAAAATACGTTCCGGCGACAACAAGGGCGCATACGAACTGACCTCCACCGGTTTCCAGTCTGCCACGGCCCTGCCCGCCTTCGATACCTTTGTTGCCAAGAACAAGCTGAAGGAAACCACCAGCCAGAGCTGGTCGAACCGCAAGATCGAGGGCGCCGGCGATGCCGCCATTGGCACGCTTGTGGGTTCAATCCAGGACGCCAAGGGCGGGTCGGTCCCGGCCCGGATGCAACTGACAAAAAGGAACGGCAAGTGGGTCGTTCACTTCATCCGCATCAATACCGGCGGCGCAACATCCACCACGGCGGCGAAGGTTCCCGATCAGGCAAAGCTGATCAGCCTCGTCCATAAGGCAAACACGCAGTTCACCAGCGCCGTGGAAGCAAAGAGTTTCAAAGGCTTTCACGCTTTCATTTCGGATCGCTGGCGCAAGCAGATCAGCGAGGAAAAGCTCGCAAAGGCCTTCGAGGCCTTCATCAAGCGGGATGCCAAGTTCGGCAACTTTGCCAAGCTGACCCCGGCGCTGAACGGCCCTGCCAAAATCGACAACAACGGCGTCCTGCGGGTGACCGGCAGCTATGACACCAAGCCTATGCGCATCGAGTTCCGCCAGAGCTACATCCAGGAAAACGACGCCTGGAAACTGTTTGGTTTCGGCTTCGACATGAAGAAAGCGCAATAGCAATTGCTGCCGCAAGATGAGCCGGTCCGTGGCCCCACGGGCCGGCTCTCGCTGTTTCCGTGCCCGAACACCTATTTTTCGCAATGCACAACACTTTTAATCGGCAGCGCAAAATATGATCAAAGCGCATGATCAAAGCGCACCAAATGCTACGCCCGTAAATGATCCTTCGCATTTCCGCCATAAATCTAAATGAATTCTGAATTCCGTGCGATTTCCGAGCTTATTGCTTCTGAAAAAATCGATATCGGAAATGTGATATGCTAAAAACGCATATCAGATAGAAACAGAATTCGCTTTTATTGTGCGATGCAACACAGTAAACAGGGTTGAATAGAGTTACAGTCAGTCATCAAGCATTGTTGACGCGAAAGGATAGAACGTGAAGACCATTAGTGGCTATTTCGGACGCTTGCGCCGTTACTATGTCGCTGTACGTGAACTGTCGAGCCTCACGGATCGCGAACTTGCCGATCTTGGCCTGCAACGCCGCGACATTTCGCGGGTCGCATATGAGACGGCAATAACCCGCTGATTTAAGGAAAAAGCCTCCAGTTTCCTGAAAGTCGGTTCAACAAGTCAGTTATACATGGTGGCCATCCCTCCCCCTCCGGGCCACCAAAAAGACGCCCGCCGGTCCCTCCCCCGGCGGGCGTTTGCTTTTGCGATACTCTCCGGCGATGTAAGATGCTTGAGGCCTTCGCAAGCCTGCCAAAGCGGAGTGACACATGCACTTTCATCATCTCATGCCAATACGAATTCACCGTCCACTGTCTGTATTGCTTATGCCTTTCGCTGGCCTGCTGTTTCTGGCCGCCCCCGCCTTCCCGGCTACGGGCGTATTGGCCCAGGGCCTTACGCCTCAATTGATTATCAAAGGAGTCTATGCCGCCTATGTAAAAGGCGACGGGAAATCGCCGGCATATACTCCAGCGGTGACCAGTCGCCTGACGCGTCACCTTCTCGAAGCAGATTTCCTCATAGACGGTCAGGATTTTCAGGTCGCCAGGGTTGCTGTCCGGCAGGTATCGCTGGCGGGCGACAAGGCTGTCGTCGACGCACGTTTCACGAATTTCGGCAAACAGATTCATGTGCGCTTTGACTTCCGGCGCATTGGAGATCGATGGCTGGTTGCCGAGGTACGGCATCTTCATGACAAGGCCCGGTTCAGCCTGCGCAGGATGCTTTCGCTCCGCCCTCTTTAGTGCAGTTCGCTGCCTGCTTCGCTTGACCGGCGACAGGCTTCGACGCACAAGGTGGCATGAATACTCCCCAAGGCATGAAGTCCCCCGAGGCAGAATCCGGCATGCAGCCCTCTCCAGTCCACGTTATCGGTGCGGGCCTTGGCGGCTCCGAAGCAGCCTGGCAGATCGCGGAGGCAGGCGTTCCAGTTGTTCTGTACGAAATGCGCCCGCATCGAACCACCGAGGCGCATCAGACGGACGGTTTCGCGGAACTGGTTTGTTCAAATTCCTTCCGTTCGGATGATTCCGACAACAATGCCGTCGGCCTGATCCACCATGAAATGCGGGCGCTGGATTCGCTGATCCTGCGCTGCGCCGACGCCAACAAGGTGCCGGCCGGCAGCGCCCTGGCTGTCGACCGGGAGGGATTTTCGGCTGCTGTGACCGCGGCCATCAGCGAACATCCGCTGATCGAGGTCGACTTCGGCGAAGTGGCCGGCCTGCCGCCTACCGAATGGACCAATGTCGTGATAGCGACCGGACCGCTGACATCCCCTGCCTTGGCCGAGGCGATCCGCAGCAGAACCGGCGAGGACCAGCTAGCGTTTTTCGACGCCATTGCCCCCATCGTTTACCGGGAAAGCGTTGACTTCTCGAAAGCCTGGTTCCAATCGCGCTATGACAAGGTCGGCCCCGGTGGTGGTGCGGCCGACTATATCAACTGTCCCCTCAGCCGCGAACAATACGACGCCTTCATCGCCGAACTCACAGCAGCCGACGTCGTCGAATTCAAGCAATGGGAAGGCACGCCCTATTTCGACGGCTGCCTGCCGATCGAGATCATGGCGGCGCGCGGCCATGAAACGCTGCGCCACGGACCGATGAAGCCCTTCGGCCTGACCAACCCGCATGCAACCGGCGAACCCGGGGCGCCCGCACCAAAGGCCTATGCCATCATACAGCTGCGGCAGGATAATGCGCTCGGCACGCTGTACAATATGGTCGGATTCCAGACCAAGCTGAAACATGGCGAGCAGGTCAGGTTGTTCCGGACGATCCCCGGGCTGGAAAATGCCGAATTTGCCCGGCTGGGCGGCCTGCACCGCAATACATTCCTGAACTCGCCTGCCCTGCTCGACGAGACCCTGCGTCTCAGGGCGGAACCGCGTCTGCGCTTCGCCGGACAGATCACCGGCTGCGAGGGCTATGTGGAAAGCGCCGCCACCGGGCTCTATGCCGGGCGCATGGCGGCGGCCGAAGCGCTGGGCCGGTCCCTCCCGCCGCTTCCGGCGACCACTGCGCTGGGAGCGCTGCTCAACCACATCACCGGCGGCCATATCGAAACCATCGACAATGGACCACGCTCGTTCCAGCCGATGAATGTAAACTTCGGCCTGTTCCCGCCAGTCAGCTTCCCCAAGACCGGTCCGGACGGCAAGCGCCTGCGCGGCCCGGAAAAGGGCGCAGCCCGCAAGCGCGCACTGACCGCGCGCGCCAAGGCCGATCTCAACGCCTGGATCGCCTCAACCGGTGCACGGGTCGCCGCGCAATAGAGCCAGCAGGCTATCCGGGCGATTGCTGCAGGATCGCGTGGGTGCCGCCTATCCGGTTGAGCCACCAAACGAGTGCATAGCCTGCAACGGTCGGCACAAGCACCAGCAGGTTTTCCGGACCGATCCATAGTGTCGACGAGCCGATCACCAGCATTACGATAAACAGCAGCAGCCCGATGCCCTTCTCCGCCGCGCCCGGCTGTCCCAGATGAAACGCCGCCTGCGCCAGCATCAGCGCCGCAGCAAGCACGGACGCTATGGCGAGCGCTATCGCGGTAATGCTGCCGTCCAGCAGGATCGCCGGGTTGAAGACCCAGAAGAACGGCAACAGGTAGGCGGAAGACGCAAGCAGCACGCCGACTATGCCGGTGCGCCACATGTCCGCACCTGCCAGACCGGCCGCCACCATGCTCGCCACGGCCACCGGCGGCGTCAGCATGCTCAACAGGCCGAAGTAGAACAGGAACAGATGCGCCGCCATCGGCGTGATCTTCATTTCCACCAGCGCCGGAGCAATGACAGTTGCCAGGACGATATAGATCGCAGCCGTTGGCATACCCATGCCCAGAACAATCGAAATAACCGCTGTCAGCAATAGCATCACCACGACACCCTGCTTCTCGCCCAGCGTTGTCAGGATCAGGGAAAGCTGGAAGGCAAGACCGGTGGAATTCAGCACGCCGATAACGACACCCGCGCCGCCGGCAATAAGGATCAGCGGCAACAGGCTTTCACCACCACCGAAAATATAGTCCTTCCACTCCTCCACGGTTGGCAGCCGCCTCAGTTTGACGATGGCCAGCAGGAACAGGGCGGCAGCGGAATAGAGCGCCGACTTGCCGGCGTTGTAGCCCAGCCCGAACAGGAAGTAGATCAGGATCGCAAGTGGTACGAGAAAGATCCAGCCGTACCACAGCACTTCCCCGGCCTTCGGCAACTCCGTTTTGGGAAGGCCCATCAGGCCATAGCGCTTGGCGAGGGCATCCACCTGAAGGAACAGGACCAGGTAATAGAGAAAGGCTGGAACCGCGGCCGCGATGACCACGTCCGAATATGGAACCTCCAGAAACTCGGCGATGATGAATGCCGTTGCCCCCATGACCGGCGGAGCGAACTGCCCTCCATTCGACGCCACCGCCTCGATCGCCGCTGCGTAGCGGGGCTGGAAGCCGGTGCGCTTCATCAACGGTATCGTCACGATGCCTGTCGACATGATGTTGCCGACAGTCGATCCGCTGATGGTCCCAAAGGCGGACGACGCCAGCACGGCAACCTTGGCCGGGCCACCACGCCTGTGCCCCATCAGCGCCAGCGACAGGTCGGTGAAGAATTTGGTTGCGCCGCTGACTTCCATCACCTTGCCGAGAATGATGAAGGCGACCACCATTTCCACGACAACGCGCAGCACCAGCCCCGGAATGCCGTTATTGTCGGCATAGAGAAACAGCACGACCTTCGACGGCGGGAACACTTCCGCCTGCAGCACGCCCGGCAGCTTGTCACCGATCTCGAGGAGTTCATCAACCAGGTTGCTGTCTCCGGCGATGCATCGATGATTGCC
>JAPOIA010000186.1 GCA_029979185.1 Alphaproteobacteria bacterium
TCCTGCAACCGCGCGTCGGTATCTTTCTTCTGGTCGATATAACGAGTGGTTGCGATCAGCAATTCCGCGCGGTTCGGAAAGTGAAGATACAGCGCCTGGCGGCTTACGCCGGCCTTTGCAGCAATGTCTGCAATCCTGACTTCTCCTCCGCCTGATTCCTCCAGCAACAACCATGCTGCATCCAGAATGCGATCGCGAGTCGGTATTTTTCTTATTGACACCATGTAAAGTTTTCCATATTTGACACGATGTAAACTTTACACGATGTCAAGTCTGGTGCAAGCCAAATCAGTGAGGAGCGAACCATGAAAGTGATTGTTTTTGGAGCCACGGGAACTGTTGGGCGTCTTGCGGTTGAACATATGCTGGGTGAAGGTCACAGCGTGACGGCCTTTTCCCGGGACCCCGCCAAACTGGAAACAGACGACCTTGCTCTAACGCGCATTGCCGGCGATGCAATGGACTCCGAGGCTGTGGCGGAGGCAATTCGCGGCCATGATGCCGTCGTGGTTGCGCTTGGGGCTGGCGCCTCGCGCAAGAGTGTTATTCGCGCGGCCGGCACGTTCAACGTCATTCAGGGAATGCACAGGCATGGCGTGCGGCGGCTGATCTGTCAATCAACGCTGGGAGCAGGAGATAGCTGGAGCAATCTCAATTTCTTCTGGAAGCGCATCATGTTCGGCTTCCTGTTGCGCCCGGTGTTTCTCGACCATGAATTGCAGGAAAAGCTGGTCCGCGCCAGCGGTCTCGACTGGACGATTGTGCGGCCAAGCGCTTTCGCCGATGGTGCAGCCGATGGCGGCTTTCGCGAGAATATCGCCCCGGGCGATCGCAGCCTGACATTGAAGATCACCCGCTCCAATGTAGCGGCCTTCCTCTCGCGCATGGTCTGCGACACGACCTACCTGCAACGTGCCGTGGCGACATCCAGTTGATCGCCGATCCACAAATGGAACCGCGTTCCCGGCCTCATGGGCTGTATGCGAAGCCCCATAGGGGAAGCTGGATGGGCAGTTGCGCCAACGCCATTTCCTCGCCCGTGAGCGTGCCCAGCTCTCGGGCGCGGGCCGCCGCGATGAAGGGCGTCACCAGGGGCTTTGTCACGGCATCGGCAACGAAGCAATGGTCCGCCAGCGTCGCAACAGGGAAGGGCAGGGGATCATCCGGTTCCATGCCGAGGGGTGTTGCGTTGAATACAATATCGACGATTTTCGGATTGTCCGGCCTATCTGCAATCGCAATATTGGGATGATGGGTCTGCAGGCTGTCGCCAAGGGCGGTGCGGCGCGCGGGGTCGATTTCGATAATGTGGATAACTGCCGCCTGCGCCTTTGCCATTGCATGGGCGACCGCCGCACCGGCACCGCCAGCACCGATCAGCAGGAAGCGTGATCCTGCAGGCATGGCTCCGCGCGCTCCGATCGCCTTCACAAAGGCCTCGCCATCCGTCATGTCGCCAGCAAGTGTACCATCGGCCTTGCGCACGATGAGATTCACCGCTTGCGCCTGCGCGGCGCGATCGCTGATCGTATCGCAATAGGTATATGCAGCCTGCTTGTGCGGCATGGTAATCGAAACGCCGGCACAATTGCTCCAGCCGCGAACGAAGCGGAAGAAATCCGCTACCTGCTCCGGCGCTACATCCATTGGCACCAGGGCAGCGTCAATGCCCGCTGTCGTGAAATAGCGGTTCATCGGCTCCGGCGTGATGACCTGAGCAATGGGGTGCCCGATCATCGGCACGAATGTATAGCCGGGGTGAACGGCGCGCTCTGACATTGCCAAAACTCAAGGATACAATCGCGTCCTGGTCCAGGCGCCGTCCGGCGTTTCCCGGGCAAAAACGACCCTGTCATGCAGGCGGAACGGGCGATCGTGCCAGAACTCTATCTGAACAGGCTTGATGCGATAGCCGAACCAGTGCGGCGGGCGGGGGATCTCTCCCAGTGGGTAGCGCAGGGCGGTGGCAGCGATCGCCTTTTCGAATGCAAAGCGCGATTCCAGTGGCTGGGATTGCTGGCTTGCCCAGGCGCCGATGCGCGAATCCCGTGCCCGGGAGGCGAAATAGGCATCCGACATGGCTTCCGGAACCACTTCCACCGGCCCGCGAACGCGTACCTGCCGGCGCAGGCTCTTCCAGTGAAAATTGCCGGCAGCCTGCATGTTGGCGGCCAGTTGCCGTCCCTTGGCGCTCTGAGAATTGGTATAGAAAACAAAGCCTTCCGTATCGAAGTGCTTCATCAGAACCATGCGCAGGTCGGGCATGCCCGTCCCGTCGACCGTTGCTACCGCCATCGCTTCCGGGTCGTTCTGCTCCTTCTCCTTTGCCTCTTCGAACCACGCTGCGAACAGGGCGATGGGTTCGTCGGCCTCCGTGAAGTCACTGCTTGTTAACGGTTTCAATGCATTAATTCCCGGGTTCGAATTTGAGTAATCAGGATGGCAGCGTGTCCAGGCGCATACCGGTTTGCGGTCGTAATATAGGGCGTAAGCGAGTGGCAGCGCCAGCGGTCTTGCTGTCCTGCGTAATGATTGCCGCAGTCAATCTCGGAGGTTGCGCGACGGCGATTCCGCTTCCCTCGTTCGCGGGAATTTCCAAGGCCGATATCACAGGTTCCATCCGTGCGACCTCGCCATTGTCCGACCGGCTTGACGGCGAGGATTGGCGCAGGGCGAAGGGCGCGCTTGCCGTGGCCCTTGATCCGCAGGGCAATGGCGCGCTGGTGGCCTGGGAAAATCCGCAGAGCAAGGTCAAGGGCTCTTTTGTTCCTGTCGGGCAGGCATGGGCGAAAGACGATATGATCTGCCGGACCTTCCTCGCTGACCTGGGTGGCTCACATCCGCAACGCCAGTTACAGGGCAATGCCTGCCGCGACAAGGGCGGCGAATGGCGGGTCGGAAAAGTCGAGCCCTGGAAAAAGGCAATTTAGCGCCAGGCTACTTTCGCTTCTGTCCCCCCTCTCAAGAAAAAAGCGCCGCCCTTTGGGGACGGCGTCAAGTTTCAATTGCACGAGGGGGACTTGCGCACTCATTCTGCCGCAGCGAGCTTTCCTGAACGCTGCGACGGAATTTTCGATTCCGCCTGCGCATCTGCCAGCGCACGCCGGAGAATGAAGATTCCGGCGAGAGCGGAGATCAGCGACCCAGAGAGAACGCCAATGCGAACTGCAACTGCGTGCTCCGGGGTTGTGAAGGCCAGCGTGCCGATGAACAAGCTCATGGTGAAGCCGATACCTGCGAGCAGCGAGACACCATACAGCTGCATCCAGGTCACGCCTTCCGGCAGACGCGCAAGGCCGGACTTCACCGTCAGCCAGACAGCGCCCATGCTGCCGATCTGCTTGCCGATGAAGAGACCCATGACGATTCCGAGCGGAACAGGCGCGACAAGCGCACTCAGCGTAATGTCGCCTAGATAGACGCCCGCATTGGCAAAGGCGAAGGCTGGCACGACACCGAAAGCGACCCACGGTACGAGGGCATGTTCGGCGCGTTTGAGGGGAGCTTCTTCGCCCGGCTTTTTGTCTTTGAGCGGTATGAACAGGGCGACGACAACACCGGCCAGCGTAGCATGCACGCCGGACTTCAGCACGAACACCCATATGCCGAGACCGACAATCACATAAGGAGCAAGGCTGGTGACTTTTGCCCGGTTAAGCAGTGCCAGCATGGCCATGCCAACGAGCGCAACACTCAACACCGGAACGGACAATTGTTCGGTATAGAAGGCCGCGATAATAACGATGGCGCCGAGATCGTCGATGATAGCCAGCGCGAGCAGGAACACTTTCAGCGCAACCGGAACGCGCGGGCCAAGCAGCATCAGGATGCCCAGCGCGAAGGCGATGTCGGTCGCGGCAGGGATAGCCCATCCCCGCAGCGATGCCGGATCACCGCTGTTGATGAGTACATAAACAATAGCCGGAGCAACCATGCCGCCGATGGCGGCAATAACCGGCAAGACAGCAAGCTTGCGGCTGGAGAGATTGCCTTCCATTACCTCGCGCTTGATTTCAAGGCCGACGAGGAAGAAGAAGATTGCCATCAGACCATCGTTGATCCACAGCAGCAGCGGCTTGTCGATCGCGAAGTCGCCGATCCGGACGGTTGCCGGCATTTCCAGGAAGGCGTTATAGGCTCCACGCAGCATGGTGTTGCTGAAGACCAGAGCCATGACTGCGGAAAACAGCAGCAGCACGCCGCCGCATGCTTCATGCCGCAAGAAAGCGCGTATTGCCTCGAATCCGCGAACGTGAGGATTGCGCACCTGCTCTGTCATCACTGGTTCCTTCCCGATTTCGTCCGGATGCACGGCTTGTGTCTCATATGGTTATGCTCACGCTGATCGCGCGTCAGTCGCCGCTACTAGCCAACAAAGTTGGTATGGCAGGCACTTCGCTTCCAATCGGAAACGGCAGAATTCGTGATCGAATTTTCCGATCACAGTCATATTTTATGGATGCATCTCAGGCATGATCTATATCTTCGGGTCCAGCTGATGGGGGCAGATGCCGAATTTGAGACAATTGGAGTATCTTATCGCGCTGGCTGATACGGGTAATTTCCGCCGTGCCGCAGAACTCGTGAACACGACACAGCCCACATTGTCGGAGCAGTTGAAGGCGCTGGAGGTTCGTCTTGGCGCGCAGCTCGTCGAGCGGTCGCGCACGCGCGTCGTCATCACGCCAATTGGCGAACAGGTTGTCACGGTTGCCCGGCGCATGCTGGCCGATTCAAATGAAATAACCAGGCTGGCGGCCAGTGGCGGGCGTGAATTGTCGGGTGTGTTGAGGCTTGGCTTGCCTGCAACGATTGGGCCCTATCTTTTGCCTCACGTCGTTCCGGAATTGCATCGGCGGTATCCTGATCTGCGGCTCTATGTTCGCGAAGAATTGCCGGGCGAGCTGCCCGCATTGCTTGAAAGCGGCAAACAGGATGTCGTCGTCAGCCTGCTACCGCTGCGTAACGCCAATCTTGTTGTTCAGCCCCTGTTTCGCGAACCATTGCATTTGGTTGTCGCTGCCGATCATCCGCTTGCGGGAAAGCCGGCCGCAAACAGCAGCGATCTTGCAGGGTTGGACGTGTTGACGCTTGGCGCGGGGCATCAGTTGCACGACGTAGTGCACGGCTTGTGTACCGAGTTCGATGCTCGCCTGCGGCTCGATTACGAGGGGACCAGCCTCGACATGTTGCTTGAGATGGTGGCTTTGGGGCTGGGGGTGAGTTTTCTGCCGGGTCTCTATACCCGGGCAGCGACCACGTCCGACGAGAGTATTCGCATTGTCCCATTGGAGAACCGAGCGATTTATAGATCCATCTGTATTGCCTGGCGCAAGGCCAGTCTGCATCAGGAAAGCTACAGGGTTCTGGCGGAACTGATGCGCGATCAGGTATTGAACAGGTTCGACGACTTTTCGGTTGTCGCATGACATGAAAAACCCCGGAGCGAAATCGTTCCGGGGTTTTCCACTATGGTTTTGAGCGGCTCCTAGGCGGCGACGGCAATGGCCTGCATCACTTCCGGCTTGGCCTGCTCCTTGAAGAACACCGGCTTGGTCGGAGAGGCGGGAGCGCCGGCCCATGCGGTATGGGCAGGGATGTTTTCGCCCTTCATGATGATGCTCAGCGGAGCTATCTGGGCAAAGTCGCCGACCTTCGTATCGTAAAGGACCGTGGTGCCCCAGCCGACGTGAACGCCGTTGGCTACTTCGCAGCGGCCGACCTTCATGATGCGGTCTTCGTACAGATGGGTCTGCAGGCATGCCATCATGGACAGGGTGCAGTAGTCGCCGATCTTTACGCAGTCGAACTCGGTGATGTCTGTCATGTCCATCCACACGCCCTTGCCGATCTTGGTTCCATACAGACGCAGAACCCAGGGGAGGAACGGCGTACCGCGCATGAACTCGCTCGATGCCTTGCCGACCAGGCCGCCATAGAGGACCGCGACAGCTTCCGTACGCATGGCCCAGAAAGACCACATCGGCTGCATCGTCGGCTTGTACACGCCCATCAGCATCCACTTGATGGCGGCGCAGAACAGCACCAGAATGATCGTCGACACAACACCGGCCGCGAA
>JAPOIA010000187.1 GCA_029979185.1 Alphaproteobacteria bacterium
TTGGCAGTCCCGCGAGTTGGTGCTACGCTTTCCCTGCTGTCGCGTCGATATGGTATAAATAGATATAATTAAACCGATGCAAGCACCACGCGGCAGTCGACGGCGTGCACAAGACACGCTGCAGGAATTGGCCAAGGGAGGTCCTTATGAAGTCGATGAAGGTCCATGCATTCGCTGCACTGGCAGCTTCTCCGCTCGCATTTTCTTCGGGGGCGGCGCTGGCCGCTGATTATTTCGCCGGCAAGACGATCACGGTCGAAGTGCCCGCCGGATCGGGCGGCAGCTACCACATGTATTGCCAGATGGTGCAGCACAATCTGGCCAGACATATTCCCGGCAAGCCGACGATGATTGTCCGCAACCGCCCTGGCGCAGGCGGGCTTGTTTCGGCAGCCTACATGGCCAATGTCGCGAAAAAGGACGGTACCGAAATCGCCATGATCGCTCCGGGAACGTTGACGATCCCGTTGATCCGCCCGGCGAAATTCGATGGACGCAAGTTCAATTTTCTCGGCTCAACTGCGGCTCGCTCGGCTGCGATCTGGGTGTGGCACACCAAGGGCATCAAGTCGCTCGACGACCTCAAGACAAAGCCCGTGAAGCTGGCGGCGTCTTCTTTCACCTCCTCGGCCTCCATCTTTCCGCGCATGCTCAACAAGCTTCTCGGCACGAAAATGGAAATCGTGACCGGCTACAAGGGCGGTGGCGCCATGAACCTCGCGATCGAACGCGGGGAAGCGGAAGGGCGCTGGAACTACCGCTCCGGCTTTGTAGCCGCCAAGCCCGGCTGGATGAAGGACAAGAAGCTGGTGCCTGTCGTCGCGACGGGGCCGCGCGATCCGCTGATGAAGGGCGTTCCCCATATCCGTGAATTCTTCAAGGATGGCAGCGTCGAGCAGAAGCTCTACGACATGTATGAAATGAACTTCCTGATCGGCCAGGGCTTCTATGTGCCCCCGGGTGTGAACCCGGAAGCCCTCAAGATTCTGCGCACGGCCTTCGCCAAAATGGTCGCCGATCCCGAGACCTTGAAAATGGTCAATGAGCGGCGGCTCGAATGGGCGCCGATATCCGCCGAGGATGTGCACAAGGAGCTGGATAAGGGCTTTTCGGCTGTAACGCCGGAAGTCGTTACGGCGCTGAAGGCGGTCTTCGAGAAGAAGGCTGCCGCGAAATAGGTGCGGCGCGCGAATTGGTGCGCATTTGAATAGGCGCGCATTGGATTGTCCGGATCGGTGTGGTACTCGCAGGCAAGGAGCAGGGGCGCCATCGCCTCTGCACTCTCCCCTGCTAATTCCAGCACTCCTCTCTGCACCATGTGATCCGGTTCATGTCCAAGTCTGCACTTCCGTTCGATGATATCCGCAATCTCCTGCACGACCTGCCGAGAGGCTCTGATCTGGCGGAAGAAGCTGCGCGGGCACGTGACGCGCTGTTGGTCAAGCCGGGCGGTTCGCTCGGCAGGCTGGAAGAGATTGCTTTCTGGCTGGCCCGCTGGCAGGGCAGGGAGCGGCCGCGCATCGACAAGCCGTTCGCCGTCGTTTTTGCTGCCAACCACGGCGTGCATGCACAAGAGGTGTCCCCGGCGCCGCAATCGCTTACCCGCCAGATGCTGGAAACATTTGCTGCGGGCGGCGGCGCGGTCAACCAGATTGCCGGAACCTTTGGCATAGGCTTGAAGGTCTTCGAACTGGCGCTGGACTATCCAACCGGTGACATCACTCGCGAGGCAGCGCTGGATGAGCAGGGCGCTGCAGCCACTTTCGCTTTCGGCATGGAAGCGATTGCAGGTGAGCCTGATCTGCTGTGCCTCGGCGAAACCGGCGTCGGCAATACAACCGTTGCCGCAGCGATCTATGCCGCGCTCTACGGCGGTGATGTCCGTGGGTGGACGGGCCGCAGCGCAGGTGCGGACGATGCAACCTTCGAACGCAAGGTTGCGGCGGTCACGGCCGCACTGGAATGCCATGCCGATCAGCTGTCGGACCCGCTGGAAATCATGCGCCGCATTGGCGGACGCGAAATATGTGCGCTCGCCGGTGCGATAGTGGCCGCACGCCTGCAGGGCATTCCCGTCGTGCTGGACGGTTATACGGTCTGTGCAGCAGCTTCCCTTCTGCAGGCGTTGAACCCCGCCGCGCTTGATCATTGTATTGCCGGTCATGTAGCGCCGCATGGCGCACATCGGGAAGTCTTGCGACGGCTCGGCAAGACGCCGTTGCTCGAGCTCGGAATCGATCTGGGTGAAGCAGCGGGCGCATCGCTCGCCGCCGGAATCATCAAGGCAGCCGTGGCTTCACACACCGACATTGCGACCCGCGAGCAGGCGGGCGTGACCGGACTGCCGTGAGGACTATAGAAAATAGGGAGGCAGTCATGATCCATGACGATGTCGTCACTATCGACCGGCTTGTAGATCACGTGTCCACTGTGCCGGCCATAGCCGGACAGAAGGTCAACCTGTTCCTACGCGAAAAGGTATCGTCCGGTCTGCTGGAAGCTGCAATCGACGGCGGCGTTGCACCCGCATGCGTACTCTTCGTTCATGGTGGTTACTGTCCGTCCACGCTTGCCTTCGACGTTCCGTATCGTGACTATTCGTGGATGGCGTTTCTGGCGCGCGCGGGTTTCGATGTGTTCGCCATGGACATGACCGGTTATGGCCGTTCCTCGCGCCCGTGTATGGACAATCCGCGCAATCTCGACAGGACATATCAGCCACTGGTAGTCCCCGCAGTTCTGCCGCAGACGTGCGAACCGGACTATCCCCATGTGCTCGTCAACAGCGACAGCGAGACGGACGATATTGCGCGGGCTGTCGATTACATCTGTGCCTTGCGCGGCGTTGAAAGGGTCTCGCTAGTCGGCTGGTCAGGCGGCGGTATCCGGACAGGGACCTTCGCCAGCCGTTTTCCGCACAAGGTGGATGCGCTCGTTTTGCATGCTTCGTCGAATTACGACCGGTCCAACCCGGACGAGCCTCCCGGCACGCTGCCGCAACCGGGCGCACCGATGACCATCCAGACGCGCGATGTCGGGATCGACCAGCGGTGGCTCGGAACATGTACGGATATGTCGACGATTGAGCCGGGTATGCCGGATTTCATCTGGGCTCAGAATGTCGAGCACGATCCGGTCGGTTCAACCTGGGGGCCCGGCGGGCTGCGCGCGCCCACGCGCACCTATTGGGGCTGGAATGCAAAGGCTGCTGGCAGGATCGTCGCCCCCACCCTGATGATGACCGGCGAGCAGGACCATCTGCTGGGATCCAATCTGCAGTTGATGGACGACCTGGGAGCGGCAACAAAGGCTTTCATCACGATCGAAAGCGCAACCCACTTCGCCGTCTGGGAGCGACAGCGCCGCGTACTGCACGATGCATCGCTGCAGTGGCTGACCAGCAGAACCATCGGTGACGGTGGGCAAGCATTTCGAGCCGGCCCCGACAGCGTTGTCAGGCCGGAATGATCGCCCTTCCGTAAGCCAATGAATCAGCCTTTGGGTTCTTTGCCCGCATCTATGACAGCGCGACCATCGTCACGGAACGCCTTTCGCGAAGTATCGAGCGAATAGAACATGTGCCCGCCGCGATAGACCTGGAACTTGATCCGGTTCTTTGCCGTTGCCGCAGACAGGCCGCCGCCCTTGTTTTCAGGTGTCTTGCCGATTGGCGCCATGTCGTCGAGCACCATGCGCGTCTCGAAATAGGGTGTCGCCAGATCGGTCAGTCCATGCACGACCAGCACCTTCATGTTGGGGTCGAGCGCCATTGTGCTGGCCAATGCGGAAACCGCCTCCGGACTTCGGCGACCCCATTTCCAGGCCCGGCCCGCCTGCTTGTTCTGGAACATGTAGCGTCCATCCGGATAGACCCACTTCAATTTATCGCGGTACATGCCGGTCATTGCCTGGACGATCGGTGCATGCAAGCCGAGCCGCATCTGGTCTTCCGCTTCGTTGTCTTTCGAATAGCGATCCGGGTCGAGCCCCGCGACGAGCCCGTCGTAGATCGACGGAACCTGCCCCTTCGCACGATATATTTCGCGAATGAATGTCGAGGTTGATATGCGGCCTGCATGTCTGGCGACGATAGAGCGCTCCAGCCCGGTAATTTCCGTCACCCTTTCGACAAGGCGTTTGACTGCGTCCGGATCGCTGCGGCCCCGAACCATGTCAACGAGAAAAGCGCTGCGTGCAAAGTCTTCCACACCGGCAACGTCTTCTCGTGTGACCGGTCCGGATCCCGCTCTGGAAGCTATCGCTGTGGCAGCCATGGAGGGCAGGGGCGCTGCATGGGAAAGCGGCCCGCTGGACCTGCGCCGTGCAAAGTCCAGCACTGGTGACACCATTATGAGCCCGTTGACGCCGAGCCCCTGATCGGTCTGCAACTCATGCGCGATTTTTGGCACGCGAAATCCGCCATAGCTTTCGCCGAGCAGGTATTTCGGCGAGGCAGTCCTGCCATTGTCCTGAACCCAGCGGCGGATCGTTGTGGCGAGCGAATTGATATCGCCATCGATACTCCAGAGACTCGAGCGTGCCTCCTTGTCGTGCAGCCGCCCGAAGCCGGTGCCGGCTGGATCAATGAAGACGAGATCGGTAAACGGCAGCCAGCTTTCCTGATTGTCGGTGAGCCTGGGAGGGGCGGACGGCACAGCGCCGGCAGCGTCCATGTTCAGCCGCCACGGCCCAAGCGCGCCGAGATTGAGCCAGGCCGAAGCGTAGCCGGGTCCGCCGTTGAAAGCGAACGTAACGGGCCGTGTGGCGGCGTTCCGGTCCTTCAGCGTAAAGGCCTGATAGGCGATATCGGCAATCGGCTTGAGCGTCTCGGAATTGCGCAGGGTGATGTACCCGGCAGTCGCGGTGAAACGAAGCTCCTTGCCGCCTATCATAATCGTGTGTTCGGTAGAGACAGGCTTTGGCCAGGACGTTTTTGGCGCCGATGCGCTGCCGGAACTGACGCCCGATCGCAGCATGCTTGAGGCCGATGCTTCCCGCGCCAATGCAGCGCTGCCGGTAAAGGTAAGAATCGCAGCTGCTGCGATGGCTGCCAGCAGCCCTGCGCTTCTGCTGGCAAGGAGATGACTGGTGGAATCGCGGGTCGCGGAATTCGGAAAAGGCATCGAAGCTTCCTTCTGCGCGCCAGCTGCAGGAAACGGGGCAGTTGGATCATGTGCAGCAATAGACGGACAAATTCGGTCTATTTGGTGTCCGATTGACGCCAGGCAAGGATGAGTGGAAGCGCTACACCCCGCGCAGCTCCTGCATGGGACTATGCTGCCTTGCGCGGAAACTGCTTCGGCGGGTGCTTTTCAGGGTCGGGGGCGCCTTCCACCCGGGGCAGGGCGTTCATTACGCGTTGCGGCGGGAAAATGGTGATAGCTTCGGTACCCACGCGCACCTTCGATTTCAGCGTAAAGCTGCCGCCGTGAAGTTCGACCAGTCCCTTGACGATAGGCAGGCCCAGGCCCGAGCCTTCATCGGCATTTTTCTGTGCCGACGATCCGCGTCCGAAGGACGACAGGACAACAGGGATTTCCTCGGGCGGAATGCCGGGTCCCGTATCGGTAATCGAAATGTATTGCCCGCCGGAGGCGGTCCAGCCGGCCTTCACTGTCACCTTGCCGCCCTGCGGTGTGAACTTGATGGCGTTGGTCAGAAGATTCAAAGTGATCTGCCGGACAGCGCGCTCGTCGGCCCAGATGCGCGGCAGGCTTTCCTCGATCGCCGACTGAAGGGATATGTCTCGCTTGTCCGCACGCATCGTCAGCAAGTGGATACAGTCTTCCACAACGCCGGGGATCGAAATCGCCTCTTCCTTTAGTTCATAGCGGCCCGCTTCCACCCGCGACAGGTCGAGAATTTCGTTGATCAGCGTCAGCAGATGATGGCCGCTGGAATGGATGTCATTTGAATAGTCCTTGTAGGATGGCACCGAATGCGGCCCGAACAGTTCGTTCTTCATCACCTCGGAAAAGCCCAGGATGGCATTCAACGGTGTGCGCAGTTCATGGCTCATGTTGGCGAGGAA
>JAPOIA010000188.1 GCA_029979185.1 Alphaproteobacteria bacterium
GGGACTGCCAAACGCAATACCGCCGGACCATATGGCCCGGCGGCATCACAAAGTCCGTTTAGGGGACAGTTATTTCTTCTTCTTCAGATAGATACCGCGCAGACCCGCAATCACATCAGGGCTTGCAGCGCCGAAACCCTTCTTCATTTCGGCATCGATTTCCTTGGCGGTCTTCGGTGACAATTCGATGCGCCGCTTTTCGATCATTGCCCTGGTTTCAGGGTCGGCCACCATCTTGTCAAATGCGGTACGCAGGATGGCAACCACTTCCGGCTTTACGCCGGGCGGTGCGTAGAAGGCCTGGCCGATTTCGAAGTTCATGCCGATGACATCGTACATCTTGGCCTCAAGAGAGCCGTCCTTGAGCATATCCCGCATATGCGGCACGCCCTTGAGTTCCGGATCGCGCGGACCGGTCGCCAGCACGGGAACGATCTTCCTGTCCTTGATCCAGCCAGGACGAACCCCCGTGAAACCCGAGCGATAGTTCCAGCGTCCTTCGGTCTCGCCGCGTTCGATGGAGACGTTCATCGCACCGCCGCCCTTGTAACCGTAAATCAGCTGGATCTTCGTTTTCAACACCTTGTTGATCAGCCGCGGAAAGACGGAGCCAGCCGCCGCATATCCGGAGGATGCGAGCTTTACCGGCTTGTTCCGCAGGTCTTTCAGGTTGTTGACGCCTTTGGTATGCCAGATCCAGACAGCCGATGAGCGCGCGGCAACCGAGCCCAGGAAGTTGAACTTCCGCGCATCGAAGTCCACTTTGCGCATGAGCGGCAAGGTAATCGTGCCCGGTGAAATCATCGCGATATGCGTACCGTCCTTCGGCGCCACATTGCCCATGTAAGAGGCGGATAGCGCTCCGCCCGCGCCTGGACGATTCTTGATAATCATTGTTGGCTTGCCGGGAATAAATCGTCCAAGATTGTTCTGCACGATCTGGCAATAGACGTGATAGGTTCCGCCTGATCCCGAAGGCACTTCCACGGTGATCGTCTTGCCGGCAAAATAATCCTCGGCTGATGCCGAGCCGGACCACGGCAGCGCCAGCAGCGCAGCTCCAGCCAGAATTGTCATTGCCCTTGTTGATTGTCCGACCATTGATGGTTTCCCTCCCTGCTGGTCTGTTCTCAATTTGCATTCGATCTGCGCTATTGCCTGCGCACGTATAGTGTCCCCTTGCTGCGTGGCGGCAGCCGCGAATCGGCAGGATCGCTGCATGACACCTGGCAAATCGACCGCGTCCGGAAGGCTAGCACGGGTCAGCTGTAATGCCAAACTTGGGCAAATATGCCCAATTAAAGCACAAGTTGAGCGTTGCAGCCCTGCGCTGGCGGCCATATGATTGATAATCTGGTGCTCCGGCGCCGCTTTCAGAACAGACACGCGAGGCAACGTCATGACCGCAGCACCGGCCATTCTCCGCAACTCCATCACCGACACAGAAGCAGAGATGCGTATCACGCTGGCCGCCGCGTTCCGCGTCGCGCATCATCTGGGCTGGAACGATACGATCAACAACCACATCGCGGCCAAGGTGCCGGACGAACCGGACGCCTTCCTGATGAATCCGGTCGGGCTGGGCTGGCATGAAATTCGTGCCTGCGACCTCATCAAATCCGATTTTGAAGGCAACTACCGCACCGACACAACGATGAAGCTCGCGCCGGCCGGTTACAATTTCCACAGCGCCATCCTGCGCGAAGTACCGGACGTCAATTGCACGCTGCATATCCATGCCCCTTCTACCGTGGTCGTTTCCGCGCTGGAAGACGGCTTTCAGTTCTACGATCAGGGCGCCTGCGCGCTGTACGACGACCTCGGCTACCACGACTTCGAAGGGCTCGCGCAGGAAGCCGAAGAGGCGCCGCGCATCATTCGCGACCTCGGTTCAAAGAAGGCCCTGATCATGCGCAACCACGGCGCGCTCACCGTCGGACGTACGGTCGGCGAAGCATTCTATTTCATGCGCCGGCTTGTCGATGCCTGCGATCTGCAAGCCAAACTCATGTCAATGGGCTCAAAGGCGCGCACCGTACCGGTCGAAATCCAGAAATTCACCAAGTCGCAGATGGACAAACGACGGGCCGGGAAACCCTATGGCCGTCTCGATTGGGAAATGTATTTCCGCCTTGCCGATCAGATCGATCCTGCTTTCAAGACGCTTTAGCCGCGGGGGCTCCGGCGTCTTCCCAGCGGGCCTCCGGCAGGCGAATCTTCAAATTGCCGAAAACGCGCCCCATATTGAGGAGTGCGCGCTACACAGCTGCAATGACTCTGGAGATTGGATGAAAGCCCTGCTTGTCATAGTGGCCGTTGCAGTTGCCATACTTTTGCTCGTCACCTTCGGGGATACGCGCGTGGCCGGCGACGCGACGTTCGGGCGCGTGGTCCAGTCGATCATGTATGGAACGATTGCCGTTTCGATGGCCTCCTATCTGGTGCTGCAATATCGCGGCAGTTTGAGCACTGCCGTACTGTCGGCCATCGCATGGGTCGCCATCTTTGGGCTGGCGGTTATCGGCTACACCTATCGCAACGATCTCGAGGTCGTCGCCAACCGGGTGATGGATGAAGTCGTGCCAGGTCGCAACGTGAAATCAGGCCCGGGACAGGCCGTGGCGGTGAGAGGCCGCAACGGACATTTCTTTCTGGATGGCGTCACCAACGGGCGCACCCTGCGATACATGTTCGATACGGGCGCATCATCCGTCGTGCTGACCGCCGCAGATGCCGGCAAGATCGGTCTTTCAGCGGACAAATTGCAATATACCGCACGGGTATCGACCGCCAACGGCACGGCGATGGCTGCGCCGGTGCGCATCGATGCGTTGACGTTCGGCGGCATTACCCTGCGCGATGTACGAGCCATGGTCGCGGCGCCCGAAGCATTACGGGACAACCTGCTCGGGATGTCCTATCTCGGACGCCTGACCAGTTACACGGTGCGCAACAATAGGCTTGTGCTGGTGCGTTAATATCCAGCCAGATTTATGACGAAGCGCATTGCGACAAGCGCCAGGAAGATGCCGAAGGACAGCTCAAGCGTACGCTTGGACATGGCGTGGGCGATCTTTACGCCCAACGGGGCGGTGAAAATGCTGACAGGCGCGAACAGGATGAATCCCAGCAGTGATACAAAGCCGATTGACATCGGCGGGGTACCGGCCTTGTCGATCCCGGCCAGCATGTAGCCGATGGCGCCGGGAATCGAGATCAGGACGCCCAGCCCCGAGGAGGTCGAAACTGCCTGATGGATCGGTCTGCCGTGAAAGGTCATCAGCATATTCGAAATCTGCCCGCCGCCGATGCCCATGAGCGCGGACAGCAGTCCGGTAACCAGTCCATAGGACCGCAGCAACAGGCCCTTGGGCATGTCATCGGAGAAACGCCACTTGAAATTGCCGATAAGACGCACGGCGTTTACGCCTGCGACCATCACAAAGACAATCTTGAAGACCGCAGGCGATGCCCATCGTGCAACCACCGATCCGATCAGAACGCCAGCGATCACCGGCACGGCCCAGGCGCGCAGGATATCCATGTCGACGGTGCCGCGCGCCTTGTGCGCCTTGTATGATGCGATGGATGTGGGGATGATGATCGCCAGTGACGTACCAACGCACAGGGGCATGCGGATATCCTCGGCAACGCCCATCATCCGGAAAAGTTCATAAAGCACGGGAACAATCACCGCTCCGCCGCCGACGCCGAATATGCCGGCCAGCACGCCGGTAATCGCGCCGGCAACCGCCAGCAAAACGGCCAGGTAGAGCAGTTCATTGAGTGGTATTCCCGCCAGGGACATTGCATAGCCTTTTTCTTCAGGCGCCGGACCATGTTGGCGGATGTCCATTCCGGGAGCTGTTGCGAATCCCGGCGACTCCGCAAACCGGGTTTGCGGCATTGCAAGTATGGACGCAAGTTCCATGCCGTCAAGCACTTGGCGATATCGGTGGACGACTTCCCCTTGCCGACGCCTGGTAACACATTTTCGTGAGCGGACAAATGCCTGCGGGAGGCACATTCTTTACTGGTGCGTTTCGGCCCGATTGGCCGACATACTTTTCACACCGCACATCAGGGAGAGAAGGATGCTTCGACTGGATTCCATTCTGACTGCCGCGATGGTGATCGCACCTCCGGCTTTCGCACAAAACCCGGCGCCGCAATTTCCAAACATGACGTTTTTCATCGCCAGCACGCCCGACCCGGACGGCGCCAATTACGGCGGCCTGGACGGGGTAGACAAGCACTGCCAGACGCTGGCGGCCAAAGCTGACGCTAGTTCCAAGACATGGCGCGCCTATCTCAGCACACAAGCCGCCGATAGCAAGCCTGCGATCAATGCGCGCGACCGGATCGGCAAGGGGCCATGAGTCAACGCCAAGGGCGTGTAGATCGCAGTCAGTGTCGACGACCTGCATTCGGCCAACAACAAGGTCAATATGGAAAACGGGCTGGCTGAAAACGGCCGCATGATTCCAGGCCGTCCGCATGTTTACAACCTGCACGATATCCTCACAGGCTCGAATGCCGACGGGAAAGCCTATCCGCCAGGCAAGGACATGACCTGCGGCAACTGGACGAAGAACGGGGAAGGATCTGCTTTCGTCGGCCATCACGACCGTATAGGCCTGCGTGACGATGCACCGTCCAAGTCCTGGAACGCCTCACATCCTTCGCGTGGCTGCAGCCCCGCTCTTCTGCGCCGCTCCGGCAGTTCGGGCCTGCTGTATTGCTTCACAGCAAATTGATGCCTGGTCGACTATTGCGACACACTCACGCCGCGGCGGAGGCATCCGTTGCGACGTTTTGCACATGAGCCAGCGCGTCGTGCAAAACCTGCAGATCCGCCCCCTGCTTCACCGCATATGTCGACAGATGTCTGCGCCAGGCGCGGGCGCCGGGCTGGCCGGCAAAAAGACCCAGCATATGTCTGGTCATGTCAGACAGGCGCGTACCTGATTCCAGCTGGTGCGCGATGTATGGCTCATAGGCGGCGACCACCTCGAAAGCGGTCTGATATGCCGGATCCGTCCCGTACAACCGCCGGTCGACTTCGAGCATCAGACCTGGATTTTGATAGGCGGCTCTGCCAAGCATGACGCCATCGACAAAGGCCAGATGCCGCTCGCACTCATCCAGCGTATGGATGCCGCCATTGATCTGCATCGGCCAATCCGGATGGTCGCGCTTCAGCGCATAGACTAGATCATAGTCCAGCGGCGGCACATCTCGATTTTCCTTCGGAGAAAGCCCCTGCAGCCAGGCCTTGCGGGCATGAACAATCAATGCGTCAGCGCCAGCCGCACGGGTTTTGTCCGCCATGGCCCAGAGCGCTTCGCGCGGTTCCTGATCATCAACGCCGATGCGACACTTCACGGTGACCGGGATGGTAACCGCCGTCTTCATCGCAGCAACGCATTCGGCCACACGATCGGGTTCCCGCATCAGGCAGGCCCCGAAGGCGCCGTTCTGAACCCGGTCGGACGGGCAACCGCAGTTCAGATTGATCTCGTCGTAGCCGTAGTCCTGGCAGATTTGCGCACACTGCGACAGGGCCCCCGGCTCGCTGCCGCCCAGCTGAAGAGCAACGGGATGTTCGATTTCGCTATAGCCAAGCAGCCGCTCCCGCGGCCCGAAAATGATGGCCCCGGTCGTCAGCATTTCCGTATAAAGCCGAATATGCGGCGAAAACAGCCTGTGGAACGCCCGGCAATGCCGGTCGGTCCAGTCCATCATGGGCGCGACGGAAAATCGATATGAGAGTTCAGAAGTCATGGTGAGTTATACGCGACAGCATATCGATGGTTCAGGCCAGTCTGACAAGCCCAGTGCCCAAATACAGGCAAATCGCAATTAAATCTGTACACTGATTATGTTCAGAATTGTGATCCTCAAAGCATTTTACTTCTGAAAATTTCTGTGAAACAAGCCACGCCAGACCTGCCAATACTGAGCGCAGTGACGCTGTTTTGCAGGGCCTTGTCGGTCCGTGTTTC
>JAPOIA010000189.1 GCA_029979185.1 Alphaproteobacteria bacterium
CGTCGTTGGCCTGCTTAGCAAGCTTGCCGGAAAGGCCAAGCGCCTTGGCGACGGTGAGGCCGTGATGGGGCATGAAGCCGGTTGCCGGATCGACCGTGAAGGGGACGATCTTTTCGGGCGTGTCGTGTGCGACCTGCTCGATATCCATGCCGCCTTCGGTGGAGACGACAAACGAAACCCGCGAGGGAACGCGGTCGACGAGGATCGACAGGTAGAATTCCTTTTCGATGTCGGACCCGTCTTCGATGTACAGACGGTTGACCTGCTTGCCCGCTTCGCCCGTCTGGACGGTGACCAGCGTGGCGCCAAGCATCTGCTGGGCGAAGGTCTTTACTTCGTCGATGGACGTGGCAAGACGCACGCCGCCTTTTTCGCCGGCGGAGGCTTCCTTGAACTTGCCCTTACCGCGGCCGCCGGCATGGATCTGCGATTTCACGACCCAGAGCGGCCCGCCCAATTCCTTGGCGGCGGCCTCTGCATCGCTGGCCTTCATGATTGGCACGCCGCGTGATACGGGCACGCCGAATTCCTTCAGTACGGCTTTCGCCTGATATTCATGAATATTCATTGTTCTGCTCTCGTCAGCCCTGGTTGAAACCTGTTCCGTGAGTAGTTGGCTGTTCGATCCGGTGCGAGTTGAAGCGAAGGCCTTGGTCGCGGAAAGAAGTTTTTCGGTGAGGCATTGCGGCGCGGTCAATTCCGGAAATCGACCGCGCCGGGATAGTTATCAGGCGAAAGAAGGATTGATCTTCTTGCAGGCGTCCACCAGGCCCTTCACGGAGTCGACGGACTTGGCGAACATTTCTTTTTCGGTCGCGTCCAGTTCAATCTCGACGATTTTTTCAACGCCGTTCTTGCCGATGATGATCGGAACGCCAACATACATGTCTTTCACGCCATATTCGCCGTCGAGATAGGCGGCGCAGGGCAGGACGCGGCGCTTGTCGCGCAGGTAGCTCTCGGCCATCGAAATTGCGGAAGAAGCCGGCGCATAGAAGGCCGAGCCGGTCTTCAGCAGGTTGACGATTTCGCCGCCGCCGCCGCGGGTGCGCTTGACGATGGCGTCGATCTTCTCCTGCGTCGTCCAGCCCATCTTGATCAGGTCGGGCAGCGGGATGCCGGCGACAGTGGAGTAGCGGACGGACGGCACCATCTCGTCGCCGTGGCCGCCGAGAACAAAGGCGGTGACGTCTTCAACGGAGACGTTGAATTCTTCGGCGAGGAAGTAACGGAAACGGGCGGAATCGAGAACGCCGGCCATGCCGATAACCTTGTTCTTCGGCAGGCCGCAAGCCTTCTGCAGCGCCCAGACCATGGCGTCGAGCGGGTTGGTGATGCAGATCACCAGAGCGTCAGGAGCATGTTCCTTGATGCCCTTGCCGACCGATTCCATGACCTTGAGATTGATGTCGAGAAGGTCGTCGCGGCTCATGCCGGGCTTGCGCGGTACGCCGGCGGTGACGATGACCACATCGGCTCCGGCGATGCCGGAATAGTCATTGGCGCCGCTCATGTTGGCGTCGAAGCCTTCAACCGGCGAAGCTTCCGCCAGATCGAGAGCCTTGCCCTGCGGGATGCCCTCGGCGATGTCGAACAGGACGACGTCGCCCAGTTCCTTCATACCGGCCAGTAGCGCCAGCGTACCGCCGATCTGTCCCGAGCCGACCAATGCAATCTTGTTGCGTGCCATGTTCCGCAATTCCTTCCAGGGCGTTGTGCGCCAGCGGCCCTAAGCGCCAGGGGCATCGGGCGCGGTTATGTTGGATGTGTCAAATTCAGCCGGAAAACGGCCTTGCGCGGGTGTCTTTGCCTTTTGTGTGATTGTCATGCAAGCAAGACGAATGGCCCAGCAGGTGGCGTGACGTCCCGGCAGTCGCTGCAAGGAGAATCAAAATTTGACGAAAAATCATTTGATTCATATGCTTATCGCGATTTAAGAAATCGTTAAATGCGAAGAAATGTTGCAAAAAGTGATGTAAATCGTGACAAAAAATGTAAAATGTAATTACTTTCGCAGCCCCTGGACCAGTCCGCGAAGCAGTTGTTGCAGCACTCTTTCGAAACGGGCAGCCAGCTGATCGGGCCGCGCATCTCGGTCGAGGCGCACCGCTACCGGGTGCAGGAACCGGAACAGGCTATCGAAAACGAACGCCAGCGCACGCCGCTGATCGCCGCTGAAAAAGGCGCCTGTCGCCATCCCCTCATCGATCACGCGCTGGATTTCACCCTGAATACGGTTGCGGTGGCGTCTGGCTATTGCGGTGGAACGGGCGGTGGCGTCGGCAAAAAGCTCAAACAGGTTCTCGTCCGAATCGAGCTTGTCCCGATAGGCGCGCTGGAGGGCGGACAATATCCTCTCCAGCTTGTCGTAGGCGGGATCCGGGCCATCCGCGATATCGCGCAGACCTGCCTCGATCGGGCGCAGCCAGTAGTCGGTCACGGCCTCTACGAGAGCAGCCTTGGAGGGGAAATAGCGATAGACATTGGCGTGCGACATGCCCGCATCTTCGGCGATGGAGACGATGGTTGTGCGGCGCAGGCCATAGCGGCGGATATGGTTTGCCGCCAGCTCCAGGATGCGGGCCTCTACCGGTTCCGGGGCTGGCAGCCGGGCCATCGCATCAGGTCTCGACAATGCCGGCAGCACTGCCGGCTGTCAGGGCTTCGCCGCGTCCGTGCGGCAGGGCAAGATATTCCTCCGAGCGCATCTCGATGAGACGGGACGCCGTTCGCTCGAATTCGAAGGCTTCCTTGCCTTGTGTGGCGCGATAAAGCTCATGCGGTTCGGCCTCGGCTGAAGCGATCACCTTGACGTTTTCGTCGTATAGCGTGTCGATGAGATTGATGAAGCGCTTCGCCTCGTTCCGATGGTGGTATTCCATCACCGGGATGCGGTCGATGAAGATGGTGTGGAAATTCTCGGCAATCGCCAGGTAGTCGGCTGCGGCAAGTGGTTGGCCGCACAGGTCGGCAAAGAAAAACCGGGCGATGTGGCCATGGGCCTGCGGCACGATGACGGTGCGGCCAAGCACGGTCAGGCTGGCCGGCTGCGCATGGGCCTTGCCTGTCAGCCGTTCAAACAGGCGGTCGAGCGCGCTGGAAGCATTATCGTCTGCGGGGACATGATAGACAGGCAATCCTGCAAGCTTTTCAAGCCGGAAGTCGGTGCGCGAATCCAGCTCCACCACATCGACGTGCTGGTGCAACAACTTGATAAACGGCACGAACAGCGCGTGGTTGAGGCCGTTCTCGTACAGCCGGTCAGGCACTACATTGGAGGTGGCGACAACAACGACTCCCTTCGCGAAAAGCGCCGTGAACAGGCGGCCCAGGATCATCGCATCGGCAATGTCATTGACGCTGAATTCATCGAAACAAAGAAGCCACGCTTCGTCAGCGAGCTTCTCTGCGACAGGTCCGATCGGATCTTCGCCCTTCGCTGTGCCGGCTTTCTTGGCCTGCCGCCAGGCGTGAATGCCGGCATGCACTTCGGCCATGAAAGAGTGAAAATGAACGCGGCGCTTCCGTTCAATGCATGCGGCATCGAAGAACATGTCCATGAGCATGGTCTTGCCACGGCCGACCGAACCCCAGACATAAAGGCCCTTCACGGCACCAGTCTGTTTTTTCTTTGCGCCAAAGAATCGTGCGAGCAGGCCACTGCCATTGGGAATGCCGTTGCCGAGCCGCAGGAGCAAATCGTCCAGCCGGGCAATGACGCGCAGCTGGTCGGAGTCACGCTCTATCGCGCCGCTCTCAATGGCTTGCGTATAGGCTTCGGCGACCGATTGCGGTGCAGTCTCCATTCCGCCCTCTGGGGTTTCCGGATCAGCCAGCATCGGCCCGGTCGTGATGCACTATACCTGCCGGGCAATCATCATGTTCTTGATTTCGGCGATGGCCTTGGCCGGGTTGAGACCCTTCGGGCACGCCTTGGCGCAATTCATGATGGTATGGCAGCGATACAGGCGGAAGGGGTCTTCCAGATTGTCGAGACGCTCGCCGGTGGCTTCGTCGCGGGAATCGATCAACCAGCGATAGGCCTGCAGCAGAACCGCAGGGCCGAGATAGCGGTCGCCATTCCACCAGTAGCTGGGGCAGGAGGTCGAGCAGCAGGCGCACAGGATGCACTCATAGAGGCCGTCGAGCTTTAGGCGGTCGTCGTGGGATTGCAGCCATTCCTTCTGCGGCTCGGGTGTCGTGGTCTTCAGCCAGGGTTCGATGGAAGCGTGCTGGGCATAGAAATTCGTCAGGTCCGGCACGAGGTCCTTCACCACCGGCATGTGCGGCAGCGGGTAGATTTTCACGTCGCCCCTGATGGTGCTCATGTCCTTCGTGCAGGCGAGCGTGTTGATGCCGTCTATGTTCATCGCACAGGAACCGCAGATGCCTTCGCGGCACGAGCGGCGGAAGGTCAGCGTCGGGTCGATGTTGTTCTTGATCCAGAGGATGGCGTCGAGAACCATCGGACCGCAGTCGTCCATGTCCACTGTATAGGTGTCGATGCGCGGATTCTGGCCATCGTCCGGATTCCACCGGTAGACACGGAACTGGCGCGTGTTCTTGGCGCCTTCCGGCGCTGGCCACGTCTTGCCGGTGCCGATGGTTGAGTTCTTGGGAAGGGCTAGTTCTACCATTCTGTTTTTCCTGCTGACCGGTGTCCGCGGTTGAATGTTCGGATAGTTCAGCGGCTAGTAAACGCGCGCCTTGGGTTCGATATAACCGATGTCGTCGGTCATCGTGTAGGTATGCACCGGGCGGAAATCGATATCGACTTTCTTGGCGCCGTTATCGGCCCAGGCGAGCGTATGCTTCATCCAGTTGTCGTCGTCGCGGTCCGGATAGTCCTCGCGGGCATGGGCCCCGCGGCTTTCCTTGCGCTCTACCGCCGAGTCCATGGTCACGACTGCCTGAAGGATGAGGTTGTCGAATTCCAGCGTCTCGATGAGGTCGGAGTTCCAGATCAGCGAGCGGTCGGTGACGGCGATGTCGGGAACGCCGTTCCAGACTTCGTGGATCAGCTTGGTTCCTTCGGCGAGAATTTCGCCGGTCCGGAAAACCGCGCAGTTCGACTGCATGGTTGTCTGCATCTTGTTGCGGATCTGGGCCGTCGGCGTGCCGCCCTTGGCGTTGCGGAAACCATCGAGTCGCGATAGCGCCAGCTCCGCTGAATCTGTAGGCAGATCGGGCTGCTTCTCGCCGGGTTTCACCAGCTCTGCGGCGCGCAGGCCGGCGGCGCGGCCAAATACGACGAGATCGATCAGCGAGTTGGAGCCGAGGCGGTTGGCGCCGTGGACGGACACGCAGGCCGCTTCGCCGAGCGCCATCAGGCCCGGGACGACGTGATCGGGATTGCCGTCCTTCAGGGTCAGCACTTCGCCGTGATAATTGGTCGGGATGCCGCCCATGTTGTAGTGAACGGTCGGCAGGACCGGGATCGGCTCCTTGGTCACGTCGACGCCGGCGAAGATGCGGGCGCTTTCGGAGATGCCGGGGAGGCGCTCGTGCAGGATCGCCGGATCGAGATGATCCAGGTGCAGGTAGATGTGATCCTTGTTGCGGCCAACGCCGCGACCTTCGCGGATCTCGATGGTCATGGCGCGGGACACGACGTCGCGCGAAGCAAGGTCCTTTGCCGATGGCGCGTAGCGTTCCATGAAGCGTTCGCCTTCGCCGTTGGTGACGTAACCGCCTTCGCCGCGCGCGCCCTCGGTGATAAGACAGCCGGAACCGTATATGCCAGTCGGGTGGAACTGGACGAATTCCATGTCCTGCAGGGGCAGGCCGGCCCGCAGGGCCATGCCGCCGCCGTCGCCGGTGCAGGTGTGGGCGCTGGTGGCCGAGAAATAGGCGCGGCCATAGCCGCCTGTGGCCAGAATCACCAGATTGGCGCGGAAACGGTGGATCGTGCCGTCGTCCATCTTCAGGCAGACCACGCCGCGGCAGCGGCCTTCGCTATCCATGATCA
>JAPOIA010000018.1 GCA_029979185.1 Alphaproteobacteria bacterium
TAGGATAACCCGAAATCAGGTATGCTGCGAGGGCCGGCGGAGCAATCCGGCGGCCCTTTTTGTATTGATCTGGGAAAACAAGATCAAAAAGCCTGCGCCTCTTGCCGTATATGCGCAAAAGCGCCATCTTTGACCCGTTAGAGTTGACCGATAGCATCGCTATTGCGGTCGCAAATCCGGGGGGTCGCGCCGCTGCATGTCATACGGTATTGATAGGCAAGAGGTATGGCGGCCGATTCGCACGATATTCGCTCATCAGGTGAGAAAGATCTTCCCGTGGACATAAGCAGTCATTCCGGACGTTCTACCGTGAAATCATTTGTCGTGGCTTTTTTGGCGGCCGGCCTGGCAGCGCCTGTGGCGCAGGCGCGTGAATCTCGAGCCGTCACAACCCCGTTTGTGGTCGCCGATACGCTTGCCGGCTCCTATCTGTCCGCGATGAGCGCCAGCCGCCAGAACGATACGTTGGCGGCTTCCACCTACATGCGGGAGGTTCTGCGCTACGATCCGAACAACAAGGATGTACTCGACCGTGCCTACATCGCGACCCTGTCCAACGGCGACATGCCGGACGCTTTCGCAATTGCCCGCCGGCTTGTCCGCAAAGAGAACAACCACAGCCTTGCACGCATGGGACTGGCCGTGCGCGCGATCAAGGCAAAGCATTTCATCACTGCCCGGACTTCGCTGGCCAGGGGGAAGGCAACTGGCGGCAACGATATCCTCGGCACACTGCTGACGGCCTGGGCCTGGCAGGGGGCGGGTAAGACGGCGACGGCGCTGGCCACGGTCGACAAGTTGAAAAACCCGGCAATCGCCGGTTTCAAGGAATACCAGGGCGCGCTCATTGCGGCAGCTGGCAAGCGCGACGATGAAGCCATCAGACGTATTGCCATTGCCTATTCCGCCTCCAAGAATGATCTGTCCGTTGCTCTGGCCTATGCATCTTTGAACGCGAACAAGGACAAGGCAGCGGCGATGAAGGCGCTGAAGGAGCTGGAAAAGGTGCTCCCTCGTCATCCCGTTCTGAAAGCCGCGATTGCGGATCTGGAAGCCGGCAAGACGCCGCGTCTGTATGCTGGCGATGCAGTGGAGGGTGCAGCCGAAGTTCTCTATCAGCTGGGCAATGCCTCCAATCGCCGGGGCAACCAGCTTGTACCAATGATCTATTTGCGTCTGGCGCTCTACCTCGCGCCGGAAAACGACCTGGCGATTTTCGCGCTCGCCGACATCTACGAGAATCTCAAGCAATACGAGCGGGCTATCGACGTCTATGACCTTGTTCCGGCGAAGTCTCCGCTTGCGCATCTGGCGCAAATGCAGATCGGTAACGAGCTTGAGTCCCTCGGCAAGAAGGACGACGCACTGAACCTGTTCCGCGACATGGTCGCCAAGAATCCCAACGACGGCGAAGCGGTGCTGTCGCTTGCCAATATCAAGCGCAACCGCAAGGAGTTCAAGGAAGCGGCGGCGCTCTACACGAAAGCGTTGGATCTGTCGAACAAGAACGATAGCGCCAACTGGACCACCTATTATTTCCGGGCAATCTGTTACGAGCGCACCAACGAATGGCCGAAGGCTGAAACTGATTTCAAGAAGGCTCTGGAGCTCTATCCCGATCATCCGAGTATCCTGAACTATCTCGGCTATTCCTGGGTCGACCGGAAGATGAACGTCAATGAAGCGTTCCGGTTGCTGCGCCGGGCTGTGGAATTGCGCCCGACCGATGGGGCTATCGTCGACAGTCTCGGCTGGGCCTATTACCGCCTCGGCAAATACGAGGACGCCCTGCGCGAACTGGAACGCGCCATCGAACTGCGCCCTTCCGATTCGGTCATCAACGACCACCTAGGCGATGTGTATTGGAAAGTTGGCCGCAAGCTGGAAGCCGGTTTTCAGTGGAACCATGCGCGCGATCTCGATCCCGAGCCTGCTGACAAGGCGCGCATCCTGCGCAAGATCGAAGTTGGTCTCGACAAGGTCGAGCAGGAAGAGGCTGAAAAGAAGAACGCCAGCAACAAGGATCCGTCCTCACCGGCAGACAAGCCGGCCGCCGGCGACGACGCCAAAAAGGGCGGATAGCCGTTGCGCATCTGCGAATTGTTGACGGCGCCCGCATGACCAAGCGGATCGAGCGCGCGCCTGCGAAGGTCAACCTGTCGCTGCACATCCTTGGCCGGCGCGAAGATGGCTACCACACGCTGGAGAGTCTGGTTTGCTTCACCGGAAGCGGTGATCTTCTGACATTCAACACCGCCGCTGATGGCTTTGCAGTCTCTGGGCCGTGTGCCCGCGACGCGGGGCCAGATACGGATAATCTTGTCGTGCGCGCCGCACGCGAATTGCAGGCTCGTGTAGCGGGACTGCGTAGCGGCGCATTTCATCTCCACAAGAGCCTGCCGGCAGCGGCCGGTATTGGCGGCGGTTCTTCGGACGCAGCTGCAGCATTGCGGCTGCTGGCGCGGGAAAATGCTCTGGCGCTCGACGATCCCCGCCTTCTGGGCGCCGCTGCTGCTATCGGTTCCGATGTACCGGTATGCGTGAATGCGCGCGCGCGCATGATGTGTGGCACTGGCGAAGTGCTCGGTCCCCTGTTGGCATTGCCGCCTCTATACGCTGTGCTGGTCAATCCGGGTGTCGCCGTGGAGACCCGCGATGTGTTCGCCCGGCTCAATCTGGCGAAGGGTGAGGATTACGGAATGTCGGCGCATCCGAAGATCGAGTGCGGCATGTCTGCGCCCGATTTGTTCGCTGTATTGCGCAGGGCCCGCAACGACATGGAGGATGCAGCCTGCGTCATCGCGCCTGTAATTGTCGACGTGCTTGCGGTTCTTGGCGCCGCGCGGGGTTGCAGGCTGGCGCGCATGTCTGGCTCGGGCGCTACCTGCTTTGGCATGTTCGAAACACGTATTGCCGCGAGCCGCGCCGCGCGTGCCATCCGCCGATCCCGGCCGCAATGGTGGGTGAAGCCGTGCATTCTGCGTTGATGCAGCGTCAGTACTTCGCTGAAACGATCCGCGTTGCGCCGCTGTCCCAGCGATAGTTCAGCCCGAAGCTGACCATGTGTAGCGAACCCTTCACCGTGCCGGTATAGGGTACGCCCGCGAGCGGGAAGGTCGGGTTGCCCGGTACGATAGCAACCCGCGTCTTGCCGGGAGGGGCTAAGGCATATGCTGCATCGAGGGAAATCTTTTCGTTGAAGCGATACGTCAACCCGGTCGTAAACAGCTTGCGATCGCGATCGACATTGCGCACCTCGCGGATGCGTGTGGTGAGCGGCGATTGTTCGTAGGAAACACCGGCGCGTAGCGTCAGCCTGTCGTTCCATCTGTATTCGCCGCCCAGCGCTGCAAGCCAGCCGTCGCGATAGAAGAAAGGTGCGATTTGTCCCGGTATCGGCGAACCGGTTATGGGAACACTCTTCAGCCGGCTCCAGTTGGTCCATTCAAACGTACCCGTCAGGGTGAAGTTCGTGCCGATCTTCTGCCTTATGCCGATGTTGACGCTGTCCAGCGTAATCAGTTTGAAGCCGACATTGTAGACACCGGCAGGAATTGCAAACAGTGGTATAGGCAGGCTCATCGCGCCGGTTGTGCCGATATCGATGCGGCTGTTGTAGGCTACGCCTATCGTTGTTCCGTCGAATGGTTGGAACGTCGCGCCTATGCGAAAGCCTGTGCCCCAGCCGTTCGTGCGCATCGCCAGAACGGGCGGCGTCGCAATCGGCGCGAGCGCCGTTTGCTGTTGCAGGCTCAGCCGCATGAAGCGCACGCCAACGCCGATCGACAGCTTCTCGTTGAACCTGTAGGCGAGCGTCGGCGTGATCTCGACAGACTTGATGCCGGACTTCAGTCCGTAGAGCTGCGAGGCAGTCGGCACGCGAGGCTTGCTGCCGAGGCCGTTGGGCACATTCACCGCAAGACCGGCCCACAGATCATGCGTTATCTGATAGCTGCCATAGAGCGCAGGCACGAGTGCGGACGGCGAGATGTTGCCCGCGCCGCCCAGCGGCAGCAACGCTGGCAGGGTTCCTGCCGTTGGCGAGAGATTGGCCTATGGAATGATGCCGGTGGCTATCAGGCTGGACTGGATGCCGGGCGATTGCGTCATGGTCGCCGGGTTCCAGAACATCGACGACAGTCCGGCCGATCCTGCTGCTGCGCCAGCATAGGCCTGTCCCATGCCGCGGGCGCTCTGTTCGCGAACGTGAAACGAGCCTGCCTGCGCGCCGCCGGCCCAGCAAGCCGCGGCAATGGCAAAAAAGACGCTGGATAAGGTTCCGAAAACACGTGTCCGGTTCATGTCGCCCCCGCTTGCCAGACTTGCGGGTGAATCAATTCACGAAACAATATCGAAACGAGGGGGCTTTGGCCATGTTAAATGCCAAGCTCTTCAAGTATGTCCGCAAGCTGCCCAGGCATGTCGAGCATGATGTGATGGCCGCAGGGCATCTTCCATGTCCGCCATGCGGGATCGTTGCTGTATTGCTCGAAGAACCTTTCGAATGCCGGATTGGTATCCTTGCCGGCCCGGATATAGGCCTTCACCGGCACGCGGTTGCGCGCGCCGCTAAGCCGCACCGGCTGGAAGGTGACACCAATCGGTTGCAGGGTCATCTTTTCTTCGACCAGTTGCTCGTGCTGTGGATTGGCAATGTTGAAGGTGGCGGCAGGTGGCGGCGGTCGTCCCGCTTCGCCCCGGTCGCGGGTATCGTAGATGATTTGCAACCGGTCGGGAGGCTGCATTTCGAGATTGGACTGGCCGTCTTCCGGCACGAATGCATCGAGATAGACCAGCCCGCGCAGCCGGTCCGCAATCTCTTCAACAGCGCCGGAGCCCGGCCATCCGGCATAGGAATGCAACACCAGCACGGCGTCTGTAATATCCTCCCATCGGAAGACATTGACGATATCGGTAATATGCGTGTCGAGATTGATGTCCGTCGAGAGAAGATGAGAACGCTCGCCGAGCCCGGTCATCGTCGGCGTGTATACCTCGTGCCCGCGTTTGCGCAATTCGCGCGCCAGCAGTTTCCAGCACCAGCCGCCATGCCACGCGCCATGGACGAGAACAAAGGTGGTGGATTTCGTGGCGGGCATGGGTGTTTCCTCGATGTCATCCCGGCAGCACTGTAACGGAGAGCCGGAATCGTTTTGTTATGGAGGGCATAACCGGCGAGAGGGCGCCTGCTTCTCCTGCAAGAGGAAAAGGAATGCTCGCTACTCAATGCGCCCGGCTGACGCAGAATTCCACCACGTCGAACAGCGCCTGGCGCCATTTCGAATCCGGGAATATCTGCAACGCGTCGCGAGCCATGGCGCCATAGTGGCGGGCGCGTTCGATCGTGTCTTCGAGCGCCTGATGCTTGCGCATGGTGGAAAGCGCGGTTTCCAGGTCGCCCTCGCGGATGTCGTTGTCTTCCAGTGTGCGCTTCCAGAACGCCCGCTCGGCGTCATCACCGCGGCGGAATGACAGGACGACCGGCAGCGTGATCTTGCCTTCGCGGAAATCATCGCCGACGTTCTTGCCTAGCTTTGCGGCGGACCCGCCATAATCCAGCGCATCGTCGATCAGCTGGAAGGCGATGCCGAGATTGGCGCCATAGCTGCGGCAGGCGGCAATATCGGCCTTGGAGCGCTCGGCCATGATCGGCCCCACTTCGCAGGCCGCTGCAAAAAGCGCCGCCGTCTTGGCGCGAATTACGGCAAGGTAGTCGTCTGCCGTGGTCTGGGTATCCTTGGCGGCGGAAAGCTGCATCACCTCGCCCTCGGCGATGATCGCCGCAGCCGAAGATAGAACCTCGAGACAGGGCAGGGAGCCAACCTCGACCATCATCTTGAAAGCCTGGCCCAACAGGAAGTCGCCGACCAGAACGCTCGCCTCGTTGCCCCACAGCATGCGGGCGGCCAGCTTGCCTCGGCGCATGTCGCTTTCGTCGACGACATCGTCATGCAGCAGCGTTGCGGTGTGCATGAACTCGACCGAGGCGGCCAGCTTGATATGGCCTTCCCCGCCGAAGCCGCACAGGCCGGCGGTCGCCAGCGTCAGCATCGGTCGCAGCCTCTTGCCGCCGGAGGAGATCAGGTGGTTCGCCACTTCCGGGATCATCGATACATCGGAAATCGATCGCGACAGGATCGTGCTGTTCACCCGCGCCATATCGGCGGCGACGAGGCCGACCAGACCGTCGATGGCTTGCGATTCCTTGCCGGGCGCGGCTTTGCCAGGCCCTTGCGATTTGTCTTCCAGCGGAACAACGACGCCCACGTCTTTTCCCCGTTTTGCGGCGCATTCCGGAGCCCGAAATGTGCCCAGTCTACAGCCTGAACACAGTACCATATGCCTTGGCACGGTACAGAAAATCCTGTTTTGTGCTTAATTGCACGGTGGAACCGGCGGTGCAACTCGCAGTGGCCGGAGTCCGCCGGACGCTTGTTTGACAAGCATCTGCCAGAGCTGGCGCCGCCAGCCGCTGTCTGTCTGGGGATACATTTGTCAGCCGGGTGCTTGCAGCAAGGTCGAGGCTGGCGCAAAGTGCCGAAAATCGTACCTCTCGGGAAAATGTGATGATCGAACTGCTGCGGACCAACGATCTGGTGCTGATTTCGGTGATCGAGTCCATCCTGAAGGAGGAAGGCATAGCCCATTTTGTCGCAGACCAGCACACCAGTTCCGTCGAGGGGTCTCTGGGCTTTCTCCCGCGCCGTATCATGGTCCCGGAACATGAGCTCGAGCGGGTCCGGGGCATTCTCCGTGATGCCGGGCTGGGCGATGAACTGCCAGTGAAGCGCGCCGATGGTTTCTGATCCGCAAGAAAGTCCGGGGGGCGGTAAGGCACAGGTCGCGAACGCCGAGGAGCCGGTGGATACTACCCTGCTGGATGGAAAACTGCGCTTGCGACAACTCCGCAATGGCCACCGGGCCGGGACGGATGCTGTTCTCCTGTCTGCCTGCGTCGGACAAACGCATGGTGCGGTGCTTGATCTGGGGGCAGGGGCTGGAGCGGCGGGGCTCTCTGTTGCCCTGCGCAATCCGCAGGCAAGCCTGATCCTGGCGGAAATCGAGCCGCAGATTGCGGCCGTCGCGCAGCAAAACATTACGCTTAACGGCATGGCTGATCGCGCCCGTGTCTGCATTGTGGACGTTCTGTCCGCCAGGTCGCGGGCGGAGGCGGGGATAGGCCGCCGCTGCGCCGATGTGCTGATCACCAATCCACCCTATCAGGATGCCCGTACCAGCCGGGTTTCGCCCGATCCGCTGAAGGCGCGGGCCCACACATTTCAGCCGGGTCCCGATGGTGAGCCAGTTGATCTGGACAACTGGATGCGGGCCTGCGCGGGCCTGCTTAAGCCAGGGGGAATGTTCGCCGTCGTCCACCGCGCCGACATGCTGGGCGAGATCATAGCGGCCAGCAGCGGGCGCTTCGGAGCGTTGCAAATCCTGCCCGTCTATCCGAAGGCGGGAAAACCGGCGATGCGGGTGCTGGTCCGGGGTATAGCGGGCAGCCGCGCGCCGCTGTCCATTCGCCATGGGCTGGTCCTGCACGGCAGTGGCGGCAGTTTCACCCCAGAGGCAGCCGCTATTCATGCGGGCGATGCTCTGCTGGATTTCTGAATGCTCCGAATACCCTGAATGCCAGAGGTTTGGCGATTTCCGCTGCTGCGCTTATAGAGCTCCCATCTTTCGGCTTTTGGGGGAGTCGGTAACCGTGGCTCTGATCGTTTTTGTCGCCCTTTACGTGATGGCGTCCATCGCCATCGGCCTCTACGCGGCCCGCCGGGTCAGCACCTCCGCCGATTATGTGATTGCCGGCAGGCATCTGCCAATGCATATGACCGTTGCAACCGTATTTGCGACATGGTTCGGCAGCGAGACAGTGCTTGGCATTCCGGCCACGTTTCTGAAAGAGGGTGCGGGCGGCATTGTCGCCGATCCCTTTGGCGCTGCGCTTTGCCTCGTTCTGGTCGGCCTGTTTTTCGCACGCCCTCTCTATCGTATGCAGCTCTTGACGATAGGCGATTTCTTTCGTCGCAAATATGGCCCCGTCGTCGAATTTGTCGTGTCGCTGTGCATTTGCGCCAGCTACCTGGGTTGGGTGTCCGCGCAGATCATCGCGCTCGGACTTGTTTTCAATATTCTCAGCGCAGGAGCGATCAGCGTTCAGATCGGCATGTGTGCCGGTCTTGCGATCGTTCTTCTCTATACAATTGCCGGTGGCATGTGGTCGGTCGCTTTGACCGATTTCTTCCAGATGACGATCATCGGCATCGGCCTCATCATCGTTGTCTTTGTTGTTGCCGGCCTGGTCGGCGGCCCTGGCGTGGTCATCGCCCATGCGGCGGCGAACGGCAAGTTCAACATTCTGCCCTCCCTGTCCACCGGCGCCATATTCGCTTTTCTGGGTGCGCTGCTGACGATGGGGTTCGGCTCCATCCCGCAACAGGATGTCTTTCAGCGCGTCATGTCGGCAAAGAACGAGACTGTCGCCGCCCGCGGCACAATTATTGGCGGCTGCCTGTATTTCTGTTTTGCGATGATCCCGATCTTCCTGGCCTATTCCGCCAATCTGATCGACGCAAAGGCTACCGGCGAGCTGATGGCCAAGGACAGCCAGCGCATCCTGCCGTTTTTGATTCTCAACCATACGCACCTGATTGTTCAGATCATATTCTTTGGTGCGTTGCTGTCGGCAATCATGTCGACCGCATCTGCGACCCTGCTCGCTCCGGCAGTGCTGTTCGCCGAAAACATCATCCGGCCGCGCCGGCCCGAACTCGCCGACCGCACATTGTTGCTGATTATTCGCGTTTGCGTCCTGGTGTTCGCGGCGATTGTCCTGACGCTTGCGTTGAACAGTTCGATGAGCATCTTCAAGATGGTCGAAAACGCCTACAAGGTGACGCTGACCGGCGCTTTCGTGCCGCTTGCCGCCGGTGTTTTCTGGCGCCGCGCCAATACGCAAGGCGCGCTGCTGTCCAGCGGCGTTGGCATCGCTACATGGCTGATGTTCGAAGTTTTGGCGCTGTACGGATTTGCGCCGATGCCGCCGCAGTTGGCCGGTTTCTTTGCCGCTTGTGCAGGCATGATGATCGGCGGATATGCATATCCTGCCGCTTCAGACAGCGCAGCATCTTCTGAAACGGGCACTGGTTCAGAGGGAAGGGTTGAGGCCCCACACCCGTGATCGCAGTCCGCAAACTGCTGCGTTGCCGACCAGGGGCGAAAGCTTGCCGTGCTTTTCTTTCGCGGAGTGGAAACACCTTCGCTACAGGCAAGCGCGCCAAGACAGGAAACGGATCATCTTACCGTTCTGTGAACCGTGCCACTATCTAGTCGCGGCTGACGGCGATGGAAATCGAATGCCTGCTCTTTTGCAAACCGTCGGCCAAGGTTATCGCGCCCGCGACAACTGCGGCGGCGACAAGAGCAGTCAACGCCACGAGCCGAATATTCGTAAACATAACCATAACTCCGCAGAAACGCGATGGCGGACTGGCGCGCAGGTGCTGCCATTGGGAAACTCGCCTTTGTTGGATCGCAAGCAGCGTGCCAGGCCTGAACGGCCCCTGATGCAGCGGTTCACCTGCCATTCATGCTCTGCAGAGCAGCAGTCGGCGGTAGCAGGTCCCGTGCATGTCCGCCCGGCGCGGAGCCTCGCTGGCTTGCGGCACAGGCAATTTCGCCCTATTGCAAGCGGTGAAACGGTGGCCGCGCCGCTCCCCCGCATCAGCGGGAAACCGGCTGACAGCACGTGCCGCAGGCATTTGAAACGGGTAGTGAACAGCACGATGAATACCGAGACAGCCGCAACCGGCACCAGGGACCCCCGGCTGGATCCCGCCCGTTCCTTCCAGGGGCTGATTCTGACCCTGCAGGATTTCTGGGCGAAGCAGGGCTGCGCGATTCTGCAGCCCTATGACATGGAAGTCGGCGCCGGAACATTCCATCCGGCGACAACCCTGCGTTCGCTGGGGCCTAAACCCTGGAAAGCTGCCTATGTTCAGCCCTCGCGACGGCCGAAGGATGGCCGCTATGGAGAAAACCCCAATCGCCTGCAGCACTACTACCAGTACCAGGTCATCCTGAAGCCTTCGCCGCCGGACCTGCAGGACCTGTACCTGCGTTCGCTCTACGCCATCGGCATCGATCTGGCCGTCCACGATATCCGCTTTGTCGAGGACGATTGGGAAAGCCCGACCCTTGGCGCCTGGGGGCTTGGCTGGGAGTGCTGGTGCGACGGGATGGAGGTCAGCCAGTTCACCTATTTCCAACAGGTCTGCGGTGTCGATTGCGCCCCGGTCTCCGGCGAACTGACATACGGCCTGGAGCGTCTGGCCATGTATGTGCAAGGCGTTGAAAACGTCTATGATCTGAATTTCAACGGTGGCGAAGGCGCAGACCGGATTTCCTACGGCGACGTCTTCCTGCAGGCCGAGCAGGAATATTCCACCCACAATTTCGAATTTGCCGATACGGCCATGCTCTTCGAGCAGTTCAGAATGGCCGAGGCCGCCTGCCAGAAATATCTGGCGGCAGGCCAGCCGGAGGAGAGTGGCGAAAGCAAGCGCCATCGCATGGCGCTGCCGGCCTATGACCAGTGCATCAAGGCCAGCCATGTCTTCAACCTGCTGGATGCACGCGGCGTTATTTCTGTAACCGAGCGCCAGAGCTATATTCTGCGCGTGCGCGAATTGGCCAAGGCCTGCGGCGCGGCCTGGCTGATGACCGAGGGCGGGGGTGCATGACCCGCGCCACCATAGCCGGGCTGCTGATCGTCGGCATTCCGGTCAAGGCGGTGGCGATTGCCGTATTCTGGCGGCGTCAGAGGGCCGTTATTGCATTCGCCCTGGCACTGGTAACTTTCGGGCTGGGATATCTGGCAATAACCGGCGCTGCAGCCGAAATCGCCCGGGCATTGCTGGGCAATCACCGCTGGATTGCACTACAGGCGATAAAGCCCTCTGCTGAGTCAAAGCCGCCGGTAAAAGACGCAAAGCCCCGGTCTACTGTGCCTTTGGCCGGGCAAAGCGGTTCTACCAGTTCCGATCCCGCCTCAGGCAAGCGGCAGGAGCAGACACCGCGGCCTACACCATCGGGAACCGCCGGCCCGCAGCCGTGACAACTTTGCGCCTTGCCTGATGCCCCAGTTTGGAATAATCCAAAACAGGACAAGCCCGCCGCCAGAGGCGGGCAGTACACGGGCGGAAGCCACATACGAAAGGGTACGAGATGAGCGATCCGGTAATTGCGCAAAAAGAACCCTATGCAATGACGGTTGAAGAGGGCCAGAACTACTTCTGGTGCGCCTGCGGCAAATCCGCCAAGCAGCCGTTCTGCGATGGGTCGCACAAGGGTACCGGCATCACCCCGGTAAAATATACCGCTCCCCGGACCCAGAAAGTCTATTTCTGCGGCTGCAAGCATTCCATCAACAAGCCGATGTGCGACGGCACGCACGGCAAGATCTGACTTTTCGGCAACGTCGAACGTTACACGCCTGTCCGGGATTAATCCCGGACAGGCGTTTTTGTATGGGTACTGCTGTGCCGGTTTCCCCTTCCGCCAAGTGCGGAGTTTTCACTGCCGCTTTACCCTAACGGCAGGAACCCTCGGGCAGGCGTGCGGCTTTTGACGTTCTGGTTACGCTTGCGCCCGTAGTCTGTCCTAGCGGTACGGCATCCGTGTAGCCGGGAATTCGCAGGGCTGACGGGGGCTTTCATGTCGAAATTCATTGCATTGAGCCTGATGGTAGGGTTGGTGGGCTATTACGCTTACGACCAGGCGCAACCTGCTCCGGTTGGCGAGCCGCCCGAAAGCGTCCGTCAGGGATATTCCATCGTCTACTTCGGCACCCATGATTGCCCTGCCTGCAAGCATTTCACACGCAAATACATGTCCGATGTGGAAGGCCGCACCGGCCGGCTGGGCATCCCGTTCATAGCACGCGAAATCGACAGCCTGCGCGGTCTGCGCCGATCCGGCAGCTTTGGCGAATTCGACGGCCTTTGGCGTGCAGCGTCCGCGAAGGCCGGTTACGGCGTGCCCTCCTTCGCCTTCGTGAAGGACGGCAGGGTGATGGCCGTATCTACCGGCAACTGGGATCCCGTTGTGACCGCTGCTGCAAGGGACAAGTTCGCATCCAATTGACCCCCGGGCTTTCGGTCCGGATTCGTCCCGGAAAATGGGTTTGAGCGCCGCTTCCTGCCGTGACATCCGGCCTTGTCTGCATTAACAAGCCGCTAGTCACAAGGAATGCAAAGCGACAATGCCCGATCTCCTCCTGGAACTGTTTTCCGAAGAAATTCCCGCCCGCATGCAGACGCAGGCATCGGCCGACCTGCAGAAGCTGGTAACCGGCGCGCTGGTCGAGCGTGGCCTGACCTATGAGGGAGCGGCGGCTTTTTCGTCCCCGCGGCGGCTGGCGCTGCATATCGCCGGCCTGCCGGCCCGCCAGCCCGATACCCGCGAGGAGCGCAAGGGTCCGCGCGTCGGCGCGCCGGAAAAGGCGCTGGAAGGCTTTCTCAAGAGCGCCGGGCTGTCCTCCGTGGACGAGGCGCAGGTTGCCGCCGACCCCAAGGGCAAGGGCGAATTCTATGTTGTCGTGATCGAGCGCAAGGGGGCAGCCACGCTCGATGTGCTGGCCGACATCCTGCCCGGCATCGTCCGGTCCTTTCCCTGGCCGAAGTCCATGCGCTGGGGGGCGGCCTCGACCAGCTCCGAAGCGCTGCGCTGGGTCCGACCGCTGCATTCGATCCTTGCCACCTTCGGTCCCGAAACCGAAGAGCCGGAGATTGTCCGCTTCGAGGTCGGCGGCGTCGTCAGCGGCAATACGACCCGCGGCCATCGCTTCATGGCTCCCGGCGAGTTTACCGTTCGCCGCTTTGACGATTACGTACCGGCGCTGGAAAAGGCGAAAGTGGTGCTCGATCCGGCCCGCCGCCGCGACATCATCCTGCACGACGCCCGCGATCTCGCCCATGCGCAGGGGCTGGAACTGATAGAGGACGATGCGCTGCTGCATGAAGTTGCCGGTCTGGTCGAATGGCCGGTGGTGCTGATGGGCGAATTCGAGGAAGAGTTTCTCGACATTCCTCCGGAAGTCATTCGCGCCACCATCCGCGCCAACCAGAAATGCTTTGTGCTGCGCAAGGCAGGAGAGGGTGATTCTTTGTCCAACAAGTTCCTGCTGGTCTCCAACGTCGCAGCGAAGGACGGCGGCAAGGCGATTGCCGCCGGCAACGGCCGCGTTGTGCGCGCGCGCCTGTCGGACGCGCTGTACTTCTGGAAGACCGACCAGGCCGATCTGCCGGACTTCGTCACCGACGACAACCGCGGCAAGCCGCTCGACCAGCGCATGGCGAAACTGCGCGCCCTGAACATCGTCTTCCATGAGAAGCTGGGGACACAGGCCGAACGCGTCGAACGCATCAAGGCGCTGGCGCGCGAGCTGGCCGCCATCGTCGGCGCCGACCCGGACAAGGCCGCCCGCGCGGGGGAACTGTGCAAGGCTGATCTGGTAACGGAAGTCGTCGGCGAGTTTCCCGAAACACAAGGCCTGATGGGCCGTTATTATGCGCAGATACAGGGCGAGGATGCAGACGTCTGCGCCGCGCTGGAGGACCACTACAAGCCGCAAGGCCCGAGCGACCGCATACCGGCAAACCCCGTGTCCATCGCCGTGGCGCTGGCCGACAAGCTCGACACGCTGGTCGGTTTCTGGGCGATCGACGAAAAGCCGACCGGATCGAAAGACCCCTATGCGCTGCGCCGGGCGGTGCTGGGTGTGATCCGGCTGGTGCTGGAGAATGGGATCAGGTTGGGACTCGCAAATTGGATTTTTGCGCATCGCAAGGAATTCGCATTCGAATCCGCCGGTCTCACCTCGGTTGACTCACGCGCGCATTTGCAAGGCATCGAATTGGCCGACGCCATCAACCAACGCGATAGTGCTGACCTCCTCGACTTCTTCCACGATCGCCTGAAAGTCTATCTGCGCGACAAGGGTGCGCGGCATGACCTGATCGATGCTGCTTTGGGTGCTACGGCGACAATACCAGCCCTCACCCTGAGGAGCCCTGCGCAGCAGGGCGTCTCGAAGGGCGGGGGCGCAGAGGCCAGTGCTGGCGGCGCATCCTTCGAGACGCAGGCTTCGCCTGCTCCTCAGGATGATGGAACGCGTTCAGGAAACGATGATTTGCTGATGATCGTACGCCGCGTCGAGGCGCTGGGCGCCTTCCTCGATACCGACGACGGCAAAAACCTGCTCGCCGGTTACAAGCGCGCCGCCAATATTGTGCGTGCCGAAGAGAAGAAGGACAAGGACGCTTCAGCCTACAACGAAGCCTATGGGGCAGGCGCCGACGCCCCGGCCGAGGAGAAGGCTCTGGCCGATGCCATCGCTGTCGCAACGCAGGCGGCGGCCGATGCCGTGGCCGCCGAAAAGTTCGGCGACGCCATGGGTGCGCTATCACGTTTGCGTGATCCGGTGGACCGCTTCTTCGACAAGGTAACGGTAAACGATCCCGATGCCGGCAAGCGGCTGAATCGCCTGCGCCTGCTCAACGCCCTGCGAAACGCGGTCCATACCATGGCGGATTTCTCGAAGATCGCCGGTTAACCTCGACTGCGGCGCATCCGCAGTGCGGAAATATCGTTCATACGGAAACGAACAGCGCCCGTAAGACGGCGTTTTTTGCGTGTTGCGTCTTTCCCTGCAGGAAGCCGCCTTCATTGTCCTTGCTATCGCCGCAATTGATGGATAGGGATAGCTATCGATCTTGGCCGGGCTTTGGCCGTACTGCCTTAAATGTGGCGCACGACTCTTCCTTCAATTTCGACTAATCGCAGTTGCGCGTCCGAATATCCGGGCCGTTTCTGCACAAGCGCACTAAAATACAAGGCAACGACTATGGCTACTGGTACTGTGAAGTGGTTCAACGAGCAGAAGGGCTACGGCTTCATTCAGCCTGACGATGGCGGCAAGGATGTTTTCGTACACATTTCCGCTGTTGAGCAGGCTGGCATGCGCGGTCTCGCAGAGGGACAGAAGATCGGCTACGAAATCGTAACCGACCGCCGCAGCGGCAAGCAGTCCGCAGGCAATCTGACCGCCCAGTAATCCGGCGGCATTTGCAGAATGACAGGAACGCCGGGCTTGCCCGGCGTTTTTGCTTTCGGCCGGCTGTACGCGTTTGCGCGCACCGCAGGGTGGCGCACATGCCGTTTCCGGTTGCAAGCCGATAGTCCAGTCCGCATCATCCGCCAGAAGTGCATAAACCGGAGATTGCAATGTCCGCTGTGGAGGAGAAGACCAACGCTACAGGATCGCTGGGCATGTTCCAGTCGCAGCCCGCCGGGGCCGACGCGGCCCGCAAGGCGCGCATGGCTGAATGCCCCGTGACCGCGATGAGCAAGGCTTTCCAGCCATTCTCACCCGACTACATTGCCGATCCCTACCGCTTTTTCGAATATGCCCGCGATCGCGAACCGCTTTTCTATTCGCCGGAAATGGATTGCTGGGTCGTGATGAAGTTCGACGATATCGTCTCGATCTTTCAGGACCCGCAGACCTTTTCCGCAGCGCTCGCCCGCCACCCCGTCAAACCGATCTGTCCGGAAGCGGCGCAGGTGCGCGATAGCCTGAACATCGCCATCGAGCCGTCGCTGGTCGATGAAGACCCGCAGACCCATCGCAAGCATCGCAAGATTTTCGGCGACGCTTTCACGCCGCGCCGGGTCAGCGAACTGGAGCCGCGCATTCGCGAAATCACGTCCCGCTACATCGACCGCTTTATCGCAAGGGGTAGCGCGGAGATCGTCGGCGAGATGCTCTATGAATTGCCGGCGCTGGTGATCTTCCTGTTTCTTGGCGCGCCGGACGACGATGCCGTGATGGTCAAGCAGTTGGGTTCGACGCGCGCCGTCGTCAACTGGGGCAAGCCGACGGATGAACAGCAGGTCGCCATGATGCGCGACATGTCGCATCACTGGGATTTCACCGTGCGTCTGGTCGATGCCGCCTTCGAAAAACCGGGCGACAACTATCTCGGTGACCTGGTGCGCATGCATCGCGAGGACCCAACGCTTTTCACGAAAAACTATCTGTGCAACGTGATGTTCCTGATGCAGTTCGCCGGTCATGAAACGACCACGCAGGCCTCCGCAAATGGCCTCAAGCTGCTGCTGGAAAACCGCGACCAATGGGAAGCGATCTGCGCCGATCCGGCCCTCATTCCCAACGCGGTCGAGGAAATGCTGCGCATGGATTCTTCAATCTTTGCCTGGCGGCGCATCGTTACGAAAGATACCGAAATTCGCGGCCAGACCCTCAAGGCAGGCGACAAGGTGCTGGCGATGCTCGGTTCCGGCAACCGTGACGACGACATGTTTCCGCAAGGCGAAACCTTCGACGCAACGCGCCGTAACGCCAAGCGCAATCTCGCCTTCGGCCACGGCGCACACTTTTGCATGGGTGCACCGCTGGCGCGACTCGAGATGAAGGTTATTTTCGAGGAACTGACGAAACGGCTGCCGAAGATGCGTTTGAAGCCCGGCCAGACGTTCAACTATATCCCGACACTGACGTTCCGTGGCGTGCAAAACCTCGAAGTGGAATGGAGCTGACTTTTTACCGGCTCTCCGTCAGCCCTTGTCTTTCAGTTTCGGCCTCGCCCCGTCCAGCGGGATGAACTCTTCGTCGTCGCCGGGAACAACCGGCATGCGCCCTTGCTCCCAGTCTTCCGCTGCCTGCATCATCGCATCGCGGCGAGAGGAAACGAAATTCCACCACAGGTAGCGCGGTCCGTCCATCGGCGCGCCACCCAGCAACAGCAGTCGTGAATCGTCCAGGGCCGTAATGGTGAGCGGCACTCCAGGGCGCGCAATTATCATGCGGCCGGCGTCATAGCGTTGATTGTCTACCTCCACCGCGCCGCTGGAGACGTAGATCGCGCGCTCCTCGAAATCCGCATCCAGCGGCAGGATAGCGCCGGTGGCCAGCGCAGCATCGGCATAGAAGCAATCAGACAGCGTTTTCACTTTAGCGCGCGCGCCGTAAAGCGAGCCCTTGACAACGGTAACCTTTGCGCCACTGTCGGACACGACAGGCTGGTCCTGCGCCGGATGATGCAGGAATTCCGGTTCCGATTCTTCATGTTCCTTTGGGAGCGCCATCCACAGCTGGATGCCATAGAGCTTCGCGCCCGCATCCCGCTCGGACTGCGGCGTGCGTTCGGAATGGACGATCGCCCTGCCGGCTTTCATCAGGTTCAGTTCACCCGGGCGAATGTCCTGATGCGATCCAAGCGAGTCGCGATGGGTGATTGCGCCGTCGAAAAGATAGGTTACCGTGGAAAGCCCGATATGCGGATGCGGCCGCACATCCAGGCCCTTCCCGGTAATAAATTCACCGGGACCGAATTCGTCGAAAAAGATGAACGGCCCAACCATCTGCGTCTCTTTGGCGGGCAGCGCGCGCCGCACCTTGATGCCGCCAAGGTCGGTCACGCGGGGGATGATGATATGGTCGATTGCAGCGCTTTGCGTTGCGCCGTCACGCGCCGGATCCGGCACACCGGGTAGGGACATGATGGCCTCCTCGATTAGACATCTTCAAGATAGCTATCGCGGAAGCGTAATGGATCAAGGCTTTCGGTCCTCAGCGAACGCTACATCGGCCGCTTCTGCCCTCTCCAGCAGGTGTTGCATCACCCGTTCGAAGGCGTGTGCATCGCTTTCTGACAAGCCCTCCTGCAGCCGATCCTGAAAGGCGCGGGCGCGCGGGACGATGGCGCCATAAACGTTCTCGCCCTTTGCCGTGAGCTTGAGGAAGCTCTCGCGCCTGTCGTCTCGATTTGCCCTCCGCACAATCATCCTGCGAGCCAGCAGTGACGCAGCCGCGCGTGACACCATGACCTTGCCCATGCGGCTGTGACGCGCCAGATCGCGAGCCGTCATCCCCTGCCAGTCCTGTTCATGGGACAGGCGTTGCTCGCCCAGTGCAGCCAGAATGCGCCATTCAGGAACGCTGATGCCGAACTCCGCCGAATAGAGGTCAGCCAGCCCTTGCGACACGGCCTGCGTGACCACGTTCAGCTGGTAGGGAAGAAAACTCTCCAGCCGCAGCACTCCGGCCTCTCTGCAAGGGACCTGCTTGTCCTTGGCGGTCATGGCCAAACTCCTCTTGCGTCAATTAGTTTCATATGTAACTATCTCGCGCAAGCGAATTGTTACCGTAGCCGGATTGCATTCAAGCTAAAGATCCCGGGTAACGTAACGTGCTCAGGAGTGATGATGTCCGATCCCCGATACATGTCAGGATTTTCCAATTCATTCGAGACCGAGGCGCTGCCGGGAGCACTGCCGGTTGGGCGCAACTCGCCGCAGAAGGTCAACTACGGGCTTTATGCGGAGCAACTTTCCGGCACGGCGTTCACTGCGCCGCAATCGACCAACAAGCGCACGTGGCTGTATCGCATTCGTCCGTCAGTGAAGCACAATGGGCGCTTCAAGAAGATCGACCCGCTTTACATGCGCACAGCGCCGCAGGCCCGCCATGAAAGCGAAATGCCCATCAGCCAGCTGCGCTGGGGGCCTTTGCCGATCCCACGCGAACCACTGACATTCGTTACCGGCATGCGAACCATCAGCACTGCCGGCGACAGCGACACGCGCGCCGGCATGGCTGCGCATATGCTGTTCGTGACGCGCAGCATGGAGAACGAGTATTTCTTCAATGCCGATGGCGAATATCTGGTCGTCGCGCAGGAAAACAACCTGCGCTTTGTCACCGAGATGGGCGTCATCGATATTTGCCCGGGCGAAATCTGTGTCATTCCGCGCGGCGTGGTGTTCAAGGTGGAAATTCCCGATGGGCCGGCGCGCGGTTATGTCTGCGAAAATTACGGCAGCAGTTTCATTCTCCCCGACCGCGGTCCGATCGGAGCCAACTGCCTCGCCAACCCGCGTGACTTTCTCACACCGGTCGCTTATTTCGAAGACCGGGAGGAAAAGTCGGAACTGCTGGTGAAATGGGGCGGCGACCTGCACCGTACCGAGATAGGCCAGTCGCCGCTCGATGTCGTTGCATGGCACGGTAATTATGCGCCGTACAAATACGATCTGCGGACCTTCTCGCCCGTCGGTTCGGTGCTGTTCGATCATCCCGATCCGTCGATTTACACCGTCCTGACCGCGCCCTCGGAAACGCCGGGCACCGCGAATGTCGATTTCGTTATTTTCCCCGAGCGCTGGTCAGTCGCCGAAAACACATTCCGTCCGCCCTGGTATCATCGCAACATCATGTCGGAATTCATGGGGCTGGTTTATGGCGTCTATGATGCCAAGCCGGAAGGCTTTGTTCCCGGTGGCATGAGCCTGCATAACGCCATGCTCGCACATGGTCCGGACGAAACGTCGTTCGAAGGCGCCAGCAATGCCGATCTGAAGCCGGTGAAGATGGAAGGTACCCTGGCCTTCATGTTCGAAACTCGCTATCCGCAGCGCCTGACGTCCTATGCGTCGAACCTTTCGACGCTCGACGAAACCTATGTCGATTGCTGGCAGGGCCTGAACCGCCACTTCGATCCGACGCGCAAGGATCCGGTTTGATATCGGGTCCGGCGCGCGTGGCCGGGTAGGGTCATTTGCCTGTCACGATCAGGGCCGCGTCCTGACGAGCACCTTGTCGATCACGCGGAGGACTTCCTCGCCATTCTGGTTGATCAGCGTTTCGCGCATGGTCACGACGCCGCGATCGGGTTTCGAGGCGGACACGCGTTTGTTCTCGAAGTCGATAGCAAGTTTCAGTTCGTCGCCGGCATGCACGGGCGCCAAGAACCGCACCTCGTCATAACCGAATGAGGCAATGACAGCGGGCTGGCTGTCCATGTCGTGGATGAGGCGCAGGCGAAGAGCCAGCAGATAGGTGCCGGATGCCGTCAGGCCGCCGAATGGGCGTGCTGCCTCCTCGTCCAGGTGGATCGGCAAAGGGTCCCAGTGTTGCGCGAAGGCGACCATGTCGTCGCGTTCGACAATCCGGCTGGGTCCGTCAATGCGCGAGGGCGTCGCGATGTCGTCGAAATAGATCCATTCCATCGTTTTCGCGGGCCCGTGATATTGCTTGATGCTCGCGGTCACTCGGCGGCCCGCTTGTGCGGTGATTATTCGGTGTCCAGCGGCGTCACGCCTTTTGGCTTGCCGTCGGCGCCAAGCGTGATCTTCTCGATCCGCGCCTCTGCCGATTTCAGCAGGGCCTCGCAGTGAGACTTCAGTTTCTCGCCGCGTTCGTAGAGCTTGATGGAATCTTCCAGAGACACACTGCCGCCTTCCAGGCTTGCGACGATGTCTTCCAGTTCCTTCAGCGCCTGCTCGAACGCTAGTCCAGACATATCGTTGACTGTCTTGTCGTCACCCGCCTTGTCCTGAGATTTACTGGCCACTATCCGCTTCCCCGTCTTTTGTTACCGCATCCGCCATCACAGGCCGGAACACATATTTCTGATAGACCAGTCCGATACCGACCAGCACGCCACCCAGACCGATGAACGAGAGCGCCCGCAATATGCCATCCAGTCCGGCAAGATCGAACAGGAATACCTTTACGACGCTTAGCACTATGAAGATTGCCGATGCAATGCGCACCTCCACCGATTTGCGCCACAATCCATAGGCGAGCAGGCTGATGCCGAACGTCAGCTAGACAGCCGAATAGGTGTACCACTCGCCGTCGCTCGTGTAGTGGCCCATGCCGATGGATGGTCCCTGAAACACACGCCGCACCTGCAGGGTGATGTAGGCGAAGGCCAATGCCACCGCGACAATTCGTGCACCCATCACATACCAGGCGGGGCGAATGCCGTCTGCTAGCCGCCCCAGCAGCAGCGCCATGGCCGCGGGAAGGAGATAGGACAGCAGCAGCGGGTTGAAAATCACGCCGCCCGCCAGCGCCTCGCCACGCCAGGCGAACAGCGGGTTGTAGGCGAGTCCCAGCCCGAACATGCTGATGTGGGCCGACGCGATGCCAAAGCCCAGTGACGCATAGTGGAAGACCGGGGAGGCGCGCTGCGCATCCATGTGCATCAGCACGATGGCAAAGCCGAAGCTGGCAATTGCAAATAGTCCCTGTTCGACAAGTCCGGAACTGGCGCGCAAGAGGTCCGGGCCAAAGGCAAAGTGACGGATTTCGAAATAAACCAGCAACGCCGCGCACAGGATCGCCATCGCCTGGGCGATCTGCACCGGCCTGTCCTCGCCAAAGGCGCGCCGCATCATCCGCGCCGCCAGTCCGAAGCAAATGGCGGGCACGCCGTATCCGGCGAGCAGCCAGTTGAAGACAGGCGTCGGGCCAAGCTCCGTGGCGATGCGCGGCTCCCACAGGAAGCGGGCAGCCAACGCGGCTGCCAGACCGGCGACGCACCAGCGTAGTGCGATAATGTCGAGCCGCACGGCTACGATTGCAGCGCCCAGTGCGGCAAGGCCCAGGGCAATCGTCAGCGTGCCGCCATCCAGCGCCAGCGTCAGCCCTATCGAAAGGGCAGCGATAGCAGCAGAGGCCGCTATCCCTTGCCCCATGTCCCAGGCAAAGGGTTGATGATCCTTCACGCCGTTGCGGAACACCTGCGCTGCAACGGCGTAGGTGGCCGCCAGTCCGCCAGCGATTGCGGTAAACAGCATATCCTGTCCGCTGGTAATATGGCGCAGATAGGCAGCGAGCAAAGCCAGCATTGGCGTCAGCACTGCAGTGCCTCCAAAAATGGAGACCGGAAAGAGCCGCATTTCGCCGTTACGCAGTACCTTCCACAAACAAGCAGCGGAAAGAACGCCGGGTACGAGAATGGCGAATGCTGCAAATGCCCCGGCACTGGCAGGCCGGGGTATCGACCAATTGTCGAAAAACAACCACACAGCTTCGCTACCCGGGATGGTTTGCGACCATGGCCAGACAACAAGCGCGCTGATGGCAATCGCAGCTCCCGCGATTACTGCCAGCAGTGCCGGTGCAATACGCAGTCCGGCTGTCGCCAGCATTGCAACTATCGCGGCGGTTGCGACGAACCAGAGCGCGCTGAACTCACGCATACTTGCGGCCGCGAGGACGATCA
>JAPOIA010000190.1 GCA_029979185.1 Alphaproteobacteria bacterium
AGCGCCCGACCGTCGAGCATTATGACTCGTCTGTGCAATGCGCACTGGGGATCGGATGTTTCGGCAGCTTGCTGACGGAGCATCCGGTGGAAGAGCGGGAGTTCGGGACTGTAAAATGCCGTGAGCGCGCGTGCCGCCCGAGTGAAACTCGGGCGACAAGCATTCGCGCCAATTTATGCGCATATCCTTACCCGAAAAGTCTGCAACTTTTCGGGGATATGCGACGCTGGGCGACCGCGTTCTATTAAATACTGTGTGGTGGCCCAACGTTCCGGCCCCTTGCATTTTTTAAATTCCGCGTGCTTCGCACGGCGGAACGAATGCTGCTGTTTGAATTCTGGATATTCCCGTCATCCGGAACGCCGAAGGCGATCCGGGACCTTTCTGCGTATTGGGAGATCCCGGCTCTCCGCTGCGCTCCGGCCGGGATGACAACAAATTGCGCAACGCGGGATTCCCTTCTCCCCGGAGGGAGAAGGAGCACGAGCGTGGAGACCCGCGACACTGGCGCCCTTAACCGCCCAGCCCGCAGGCGCTATAAAGGTGTCAACAAGACGGGAGGTCCCATGAAATTCGGCATATTCGACCATCTGGATACAACGGAAGAGCCGCTGCGGCGCTTTTACGACAATCGCTTCGCCTATGTGGAGGCCGCCGACCGGGCCGGCATGACCAGTTACCATATCGCCGAGCATCACACGACGCCGCTTGGCTTTGCGCCATCGCCGAATGTGTTCCTGTCGGGCGTCGCGCAACGCACGAAAAACCTGCGCTTCGGGCCTCTGGTCTACATCCTGCCACAATATCATCCGCTGCGGTTGATGGAGGAAGTGTGCATGCTCGACCAGATGAGCGGCGGGCGGCTCGAGATGGGCCTTGGGCGCGGCATCTCGCCGTTCGAGGCGGGCAATTACGGCCTCGACCCGAAGGAGACGCGCTCGATCTACGAGGAATATACGCAGGTGCTGCTACAGGGCCTGCAATCGAAGGCTTTCACCTTCAACGGCGAACACTACAAGGCGGACAACCTGCCGCTGCAAATGACGCCGCTGCAGAAACCCTATCCGCCTATCTGGCTTGGCGTCGGCAACAATGCCAACGCCGAGCGCGCCGGCAAGAACGGTGCGAACTGCGTGTCCCTGCACAATGCCGACCTGACGAAGGACTATGTCGAGATCTGGCGCAAGAACCTGCCGGCGGGCACATCACCCGATGTACGCTTCGGCCAGTGTTTCTTCCTGGTCATCGACGAGGACGGCGAGCGAGCGATGAATACCGCGCGCCAAGGCTATCTGAAATGGCGCGAAAGCTTCCACTTCCTCTACTATCACAACGGCACATCGCCGATGCAGGGCGAACGGGCGCATACATTCGACGAAGTGCTGGCGGAGCGGCGCGGCTTTGCCGGTACGCCGGAGAAGGCGCGCGAGTTCCTCAAGCGCGAGGCCGATGGGGCCGGGATCAACTATCTGCTTGGCCAGTTCTACTTCGGCAACATGGACGTGGAAACGCCGCTGCGCTCGATCGGCCTGTTCGAGAAGCACGTGATGCCGGCGTTTGCGTGAGGCCTGTCAACGCTTCGCGGCCCCCGGCCGGCAACGGGCCAACACGACGAACATCACAGCGGTGAGCGCAAAGGCAATCGCAGCCCACATCCACTCGGCCGCGGCATAGCCGAAATGGCCGATGAGATAGGCCTGCGGCAGCGGCAGCGCATAGATGCCGACATAAAAACTGGCGTTGCTGACCGCCTGCGGCGCAGCACGGCGCGAGGGTTCGACATTCTCGCCGACCCAGGCCGAGATCACCGGGAACATTACCGAATTGCCGATGCCGAAGAAAATGCCACCAACGATCATGGCCACATAACCCTGCGCCAAGGCCATGAAAACAAAGCCGATGCCGTAGGTCACCAGGCTGAGCGTCACCAGCACGCGGGGGTTGAGGCGGCGCATGATCCAGATCGCGCCAAGGCGCATCGCAACAAGGGAGATCGAGGAAGGAATAAAGAACGCGCCGAGCAGGATCGCCCTCTCCTGCATACTGGCCGCGAGATAGTTGACCGAGTAGCCGTATAATCCCCCGCCCGCCAGAACGATGATATACGGCAGCCACAGATGCGGCTCGAACCCGCCATCAAGATTGAGGCCGCCGGTATTGGAGGGACGCGGCGCATCGCGCAGGCCAAGTGTCGCCAGCACACCGAATGCAGCGGGGATGGCAGCCTCTATGAACAGCGCAGTTTCGCCGTAGTGATGGAGGGTCCACTCCCCAAGCGGCGGGGCGATAGCCGCGGCAAGCGGGATACCAGCGGAGAAACCGGTGACGAGCACGACGAAATTCTCGCGGGAAATCCTGCTTTGCACATAAACCATCGCCACCGGCACCAGCAGGCCGACGCCGATACCCTGCACCAGCCGCGACAGGAGTGCGAGCATGAAGCTTTCGCGGGTCAACGCAAAGCTCGCCATGCTGATGCAGGTCAGGAAAATCGCCCATCGTACCGCACGCAGCACGCCGAGCCGGGCGCAGACGGCGCTGGAGGCGAGCGAACCGGCAATGGCGGTGATGGAAAACAGCGACAGCAGCAGGCCGGTCGCCTGCAGCGTATGGCCGGAACGCTCGAACACGATCGCCAGCAACGCCGAGTAATTGTGGGAAACGGAGAACAGGAAACCTGCGAGGCAGATCAGCAGATATTCCCGGCGCGCAAGAGCGTCGATGAAACCGGACGGTTTGGGAGCGGCGGCAGTTCCGGTCATGGATTGGCGGGTTTCTGCAGGCGTGTCATGCAAACGCGAGTATCAGGCCTTTTTCTCCCAGCCGCCGTTCTCCTTCTGCTGCCAATACTGGAGGTCAAAGCCGCCATCCTTCAAGATTTTCCATTGCGCGCGCGCCTGCGCCAATTGCTCGTCGTCGGTTCCATCGAACATCAGGACCGCCCGCTGGTAGGCGTCCGGCGCTGCCTTCAGGATCGCCGCCATGTCCAGTCCGTCGACGAAGAACCGGATATCGGCGCTGTTAGGATTTTCCTTGCCTGTCGTCAAATAGACAGGCTGTTCTTCCCCGTCCCCCTCGGCAGATGTACCATGGGCAAGAAAACTGTCGTCGCGGTAAGTCCACAACACTGTATCGAGCATGGCGACACGCTCGTCCGATGCGGCCTGAACAACGGCGCGCCAGTTCCGTTCGAGGGTTTTTTCCAAGAGCTGCGGCAAGGCCCGCTCAAGCGGCGCATGCAACAGCTGATAGAACATGACCTCCATGAAACTGTCCGTGCAAGCTCAGGGCCGGTATTCGACCAGAATGAATGTCCGGTCGCTGCGCGTCCAGACAAGGGCAAGGTCGCCAGCCTCACCGGCATGCTCCTCGATCTTGCCGGATACGAAGACGTCGCCGCGCTGGGCCGAGGCGCGCAGATATTCCGCCGCATCGGACCGCATCCGGCGCAATGTTGCGGCAGCCTTGCTTTGCGGCCAGCGCAGCTTGTAGATGGAAGCAGCCACCTCGATCCGCTCCGCGCCGCGCTGCAATGCTGCGCCGAAAGGCGCGTGCACCTTCATTTCAAAGCGGACGAACCGGTCGTTATCGCAAAACAACTGGCCATCGACACGCAGGTTGGTGATCAGGTCATGCACTTCATTGCCGAACAGGGCCCCGCCGCGCGACACGATGACCGGCCGCACGAACTGCGGCTTCAGGTCCGGGACCTTCGCCTGCAGGTTTTCCATGAAGCCCTTGCAGGAAACCGGCGCCGCATTGGCCGTAGCAACGGCAAGCGCCAGTCCGGCTCCAACCGCAGCGCCTGTCAGCAAATGTCTCGCAGCAGCGATCATGACACGCACGCTTTCCCAGTGTTGGCGATCAGCTCTCATAATTGTCCGCGACCAGTCTGTCGAGGAGACGAACGCCCCACCCTGATCCCCAGCTCTGGTTTATCTCGCTGGCAGAGGAAGCAAAGCCTGTCCCGGCGATGTCGAGGTGGGTCCACGGCACCTTGTTGACAAAGCGCTGCAGAAATTGCGCCGCGGTGATCGAACCGGCCAGCCGTCCGCCGATGTTCTTCATATCGGCGAATTTCGAATCCAGCAGCTTGTCGTATTCGGGACCGAGCGGCATGCGCCAGACCCGTTCGCCGGTCGCTTCGCCGGCCAGCCTGATCTTCTCGCTCAGGTCGTCATTGTTGGAGAACAGGCCGGCATATTCCTTGCCGAGCGCAACGAGGATGGCGCCGGTCAGCGTCGCCAGGTTGATCATGAACTGCGGCTTGTACTTGTTCTGCACGTGCCAGAGGACGTCGGCCAGTACAAGGCGGCCTTCGGCGTCGGTGTTGATGACTTCCACAGTCTGGCCCGACATGGTTTTGACGATGTCGCCCGGACGCTGGGCGGTTCCGCTGGCCATGTTCTCGACAAGGCCAATGGCGCCAATCGCATTAACTTTCGCCTTGCGCGCCGCCAGCGCATGCATGAGGCCCACAACACAGGCCGCCCCGGCCATGTCGCCTTTCATGTCTTCCATGCCGGCAGCAGGCTTGATCGAGATGCCGCCGCTGTCGAAGGTCACGCCCTTTCCGATAAAGGCGACGGGCTGCTCTTTTGTGCTCCTGGCACCGTTCCAGCGCATGATTACGGTGGCCGGCGGAAATTCGGAACCCTGCGCCACGCCGAGCAAAGCTCCCATACCGAGGCGCTTCATGGCGTTACGGTCGAGCACCTCGACCTTGACGCCGAGTTTGCTGAGAGCCCTCGCCCGCTTGGCGAATTCCATCGGCGAAAGGACATTGGATGGCTCGTTGACGAGATCGCGGGCAAGCATGATGCCGTCGCCGATGGCTTGGCGGGATGCATAGGCTTTGCGCGCCGCAGCCGGATCGTCGACGGCGATGGCGATATCGAAATCGCCATTGCCGTTTCCATTCCCGTTCGATGGCTTTTTGGTCTTGTAGACGTCAAACGCATAACCGCGCAGGCGCAGCCCCATTGCAAAATCGGCCGCTGCGTCTGCCGCGGGACCGTCGTATTCGAGCAAATCGAAGAAGACCGTAACGGCTCCTCCCTTCTTGCCGAGCTTGCCCTGAACGAAGCCGCCGAGCGCCGTGTAGTCTGCAGGCTTCTGCGGCTCCGCATTGGCGGATTTTGACGGCTCAGCCTTGGCCTTTCGTGCATTGCCCCGTGCCGCCCCGTCCGGCTTGCCATCGTCCTTCTCCGCTTCGCCCTTTTTGGCGATGCCGATCGCGATGAGACGGTCTGCTGAAACGCCGTCGACCGCCAACAGTTCGATGGACGATTTCATCGTTCCCTTGAAGGTCGCAGCGGCGGGTGCGCGATCATAGGTCTTCGCGCCAGCGCCAAGATGGGAGCGCGTCGCCTTGCTGATTGCAGCATCCTTGCCTGCAAACACAACGAGGTTCGTGGTAGCCGCTTGCTTCGCACTCACCCTGCCCGTCCGCTTCGGCGACGACCCGGCCTGCTTTGCGGCCTCTGCAAACGAAACAAAGCGAATTTTTACCGAGCTCGCCATCTAGACCTCTTTTCGAATGGTTTTGGGACCGGGAACCGCCCGCCCGATGCTTCATATTGGTCACCGGCCAGCTCCCGCGCAAGGGAGATGCCTTGTGAATGCGGCGATAAATGCACGGATCAGATCAAAAACCCAGCCCCTTCCGCAAAGTTCCGGATCATCGATGGTTTCCCTTGCCCAGCGCGGCTTGCGCCGAGGGCCAATTTGCCGGAAAGGCTATTGGAGGAATCGCGCACAGGATGCCCGCGATTCGTCTGTGCCAGAGGAGTTGGCCGTGGCTGCAACCAATCGAAAATACCGGATCGCCGTGATTGCCGGAGATGGCATCGGCAAGGAAGTGGTGCCTGAGGGGCTGCGCGTGT